>JAJDNO010000059.1 GCA_022340615.1 Gallionella sp.
AGATGGTGATGCCGGGCGACAACGTCAGCATCACGGTAAGCCTGATCAACCCGATCGCGATGGAAGAAGGCCTGCGTTTCGCGATTCGCGAAGGCGGCCGTACCGTCGGTGCCGGCGTGGTTGCAAAGATTATCGAGTAGTGAAATGAGAAGTGGTCAGGAGGGAGGCGGGAAAGGTTTGCTGTTCTCCCTTCTTGGTGCCTCTTCCCGAGTTTAGGCCAGTAGCTCAATTGGTAGAGTATCGGTCTCCAAAACCGAGGGTTGGGGGTTCGAGACCCTCCTGGCCTGCCAGAATAACAAGTTTTCAAAGTTAATCGGAATAATAGCGAATGCTAGACAAGATAAAGTTGCTCGTAGCCCTGTTGCTGGTAGCCTCAGGCATTACAGGTTATTACTACTTGCAGAACAGTCCGTCGGTGCTCAGGCTGTTGTCGGTGCTGGCTGGTTTGTTGCTGGCTGCAGGGGTGGCGTGGACCAGCGCGCCGGGAAGGCGCTTTTTTGCTTTTGGCCGGGATTCCGTGGCTGAGGCAAAGCGCGTTGTTTGGCCGACACGCAAGGAAACATTGCAGACTACCGCGATTGTGATTGCGTTTGCAGTCACCATGGCGCTGTTTTTGTGGGCGGTGGATGCCAGTCTCATGGTCGTGGTGAACAAGATAATGGGGCGGGGTGAGTGATGACTATGCATTGGTATGTTGTCCATACGTACTCGCAGTTTGAGAAAAGCGTGCAACGTGCACTGACCGAGCGCATACAGCGCGAAGGGATGCAGGATCAATTTGGCCAGATTCTGGTTCCGGTCGAGGAGGTGGTGGAACTCAAATCGGGGCAAAAAAACATATCCGAACGCAAGTTCTTTCCGGGATATGTGCTGGTGGAAATGGAAATGACTGACCAGAGCTGGCACCTGGTGAAAAGCACGCCGAAGGTGACCGGATTTCTCGGCGGATCAGCGATGAAGCCGACCCCGATCAGCGAGAAAGAAGTGCAGAACATCATGCGACAGATGCAGGCTGGCGTTGAAAAGCCAAGGCCAAAGGTGCTGTTCGAGGTCGGCGAGCTGGTGCGGGTCAAGGAAGGCCCGTTCACCGACTTTAATGGCTCGGTCGAAGATGTCAATTACGACAAGAACAAGATCCGCGTTGCAGTGACCATTTTTGGCCGCTCGACACCGGTGGAGCTGGATTTCGGCCAGGTCGAAAAGGCTTAGATTGGCAGGAATAGAGTAGTACCGTAGCAGTTGTTTTTAACGGGGAGCGTGCCGGAGTCACAAGCGGTATGCGTTTAACCCACTGATTAAGGAGCAGTAACATGGCAAAAAAAGTTGTCGGCTATATCAAGCTGCAAGTGCCTGCTGGCAAGGCAAATCCAAGCCCGCCGATAGGCCCTGCATTGGGTCAGCGCGGGCTGAATATCATGGAGTTCTGCAAGGCGTTTAACGCGCAAACCCAGGGTGTTGAACCGGGTCTGCCAATTCCGGTGGTGATCACCGCATTTGCGGACAAGAGCTTCACCTTCATCATGAAGACCCCGCCTGCGACCATTCTGATCAAGAAGGCCGCTGGCATCCAGAAGGGCAGCAAGACGCCTCATACCGATAAGGTGGGCAAGCTGACGCGCAAGCAGGCTGAAGAAATCGCTACGACCAAGATGCCTGACCTGACCGCCGCCGACATGGAAGCCGCAGTGCGCACCATCGCCGGAAGCGCGCGCAGCATGGGAATCACAGTGGAGGGCATATAACATGATATCCAAGCGTTATAAGGCAATTGCGGCCAAGGTTGACCGCACCAGACTGTATCCGCTGAATGATGCGCTGAACCTGGTAAAGGAAAATGCGGTAGCCAAGTTTGACGAGTCCATCGATGTTGCGATCAACCTCGGGGTCGATGCAAAAAAATCCGATCAATTGGTGCGCGGTTCGGTGGTGTTGCCCAAAGGGACCGGCAAAACCATGCGCGTCGCGGTTTTCGCCCAGGGCGCCAAGGCTGAAGAAGCCAAGGCAGCCGGCGCAGACATCGTAGGTTTCGACGACCTTGCTGAATCGATCAAAGGCGGCAATCTGGAATTTGATGTGCTGATTGCCAGTCCCGACGCGATGCGTCTGGTCGGCCAGCTGGGCCAGATTCTCGGTCCGCGCGGATTGATGCCCAATCCCAAGGTTGGCACCGTTTCTGCCGATGTCGCGGGCGCGGTAAAAAATGCAAAGGCGGGACAGGTTCAGTACCGCACCGACAAAAACGGCATCGTGCAATGCACGATCGGGCGCGCGTCATTTGCGCCCGACGCGTTGCGTGAAAATCTGCTTGCACTGGTCGATGCGCTGAACAAGGCAAAGCCGGCAACCTCCAAGGGGGTTTACCTCAAGAAGGTATCGCTTTCCAGCACCATGGGTGCGGGTGTGCGGGTCGAGCAGGCCAGTCTGGCAGCGGGCTGATTGCAGGGATTTGAATTTGCGGGCGGGATTATTTCCCGCCGGCATATGTTTTTGGACTGCTGGCGGTTATGCAGCATCCAAGACCGGTGGAGCCGACAGGCTTAATGTTCGGTAAATGGTTGGCGGTGCGTTCTGGAATTATTTTCCTCTGACCACTGTCTACTGATGACCGATTCCCCCGTAGATGGTGTGTCCGCGAGCAGGAATTGCTGTTTTCCTGGCTCATGGTCGCTGTTGTTAACGATGGAATGTGCGCAAGTGCATTCCGGAAACTGGAGGAAGACTTGAGTCTCAATCTGCAAGAAAAGCAAGCCGTGGTAGCGGAGGTCAGTGCCCAGGTGGCGCAGGCCCAGACTATCGTCTTGGCAGAGTACCGTGGCGTCCAGGTCGCTGATATCACCACTTTGCGCGCCAATGCACGCAAGTCGGGCGTGTATTTCCATGTGCTGAAAAACAGCCTGGCCCGGCGTGCTGTACAGGGAACGCCATTTGAAGCGCTGGCTGAAAAAATGGTCGGTCCGCTCGTGTACAGCATGAGTGCCGATGCAGTCGCTGCTGCAAAAGTGGTATTTGATTTTGCCAAGACCAATGAAAAGCTGGTGATCAAGGCAGGCGCAATGAACGGTTCCGTGATGTCTGCGGAGCAGGTTGGCGTACTGGCCGCGACGCCGGGCCGCGAAGAGTTGATTGCGCGCCTGATGGCAACCATGAATGCGACAACTGCAAAGTTTGTTCGCACCCTGGCTGCGATCCGCGACAAGAACGAAGCCGCAACCGCCGCTTAAACATATTTGAATTAACCGAACTAGGAGAACAACATGGCTGCAACTAATGCTGAGGTAATGGATGCAATTGAGAAGATGACGGTGTTGGAACTATCCGACCTGATCAAGCAAATGGAAGAAAAATTTGGTGTGTCTGCTGCGGCAGTCGCTGTAGCCGGACCTGCTGCAGGTGCTGCTGCGGGCGCTGCTGCCGCGGACCAGACTGAATTTGCCGTGGTCCTGAAAGCTGCCGGCGACAACAAGGTGAACACGATCAAGGCCGTTCGCACCATTACCGGGCTTGGCTTGAAAGAAGCCAAGGATCTGGTTGATGGCGCGCCTAAGCCTGTCAAGGAAGGCGTGTCCAAGGCTGATGCCGATGCAATCCTGAAACAGCTGGTCGAAGCTGGCGCGGTTGCCGAGATCAAGTAAGGTATTTCGCTGTGGAAAGGCTGGCGGTTTTCCGTCAGCCTTTTGCCGCTTTAAGAAGGCAGCGGCCAGGGAGCCTGAAATTTCACGAAGACAAGCCGCAAGGTGGCTGTCCGACAATGGTTTTCTGTCCCATGTCTTTTGTTTCGGCATATCCGGAGGTTGCGCCTGATATGCAAATTTGTTTTCCCATATTCGCGGAGATTATATGAGCTACTCTTTTACCGAAAAAAAACGTGTCCGTAAAAGTTTTGCAAAGCGCGTTGGTGCTTTGCCGGTTCCATTCCTGCTGTCTACCCAGTTGGAATCCTACGCTGCATTCCTGCAGGCATATACGCCGCCCGAGCAGCGAAAAAATGACGGCCTTCAAGCCGCATTCAACAGCATTTTTCCGATCCACAGCCATTCCAAGAATGCCAGGCTCGATTTCGTCAGTTACCAGCTGGGCATGCCACCGTTCGATGTGAAGGAATGCCGCCAGCGCGGTCTCACTTATGCTTCGCCGCTGCGCGCGCGCGTGCGCCTGACCATCATGGACAAGGAAGCGTCCAAACCAACCGTAAAGGAAGTCAAGGAGCAGGAAGTCTACATGGGAGAAATCCCGCTGATGACCCACACCGGTTCGTTCGTGATCAATGGCACTGAGCGTGTCATCGTTTCGCAGCTGCATCGTTCGCCGGGCGTGTTCTTCGAGCATGATCGCGGCAAAACCCATTCCTCCGGAAAGCTGCTGTTCTCGGCGCGGATCATCCCGTATCGCGGTTCATGGCTTGATTTCGAATTCGACGCGAAAGACTATGTGTATTTCCGTATCGACCGCCGCCGCAAGATGCCGGTTACGATACTGCTGCGCTCGCTCGGATACGGCAATGAGGACATGCTCAAGATGTTCTTCGAGTTTGACGCGTTCCACCTGAGCAAGAAGGGCATACAGTTCGAAGTGGTTCCGGAACGCCTGCGCGGTGATACCGCGCGCTTCGACATTCTGGGCAAGTCCGGGAAGGTGATCGTGGCCAAGGAAAAGCGCATCACCGTACGGCATATCCGCGAGATGGAAGAGGCGGGAATTACCAAGCTTGATGTTGCCGAAGAGTTCCTGATCGGCCGCGTGATTGCCGAGAATGTGGTTGACAAGGAAAGCGGCGAAATCATCGCGAATGCCAATGACGAGATCACCGAGGCCATGCTGCATGCGATGCAGGCCGCGGGAATCAAGAAAATCAGCACGCTGTACACCAACGACCTGGACCATGGCGGATTTGTTTCGCAAACCCTGCGCACCGATGAAACGGTCGACCAATGGACTGCGCGGGTTGCGATCTACCGCATGATGCGCCCTGGCGAACCGCCCACCGAAGAGGCGGTCGAAAACCTGTTCAATGGCCTGTTCTTCAACGAGGATCGCTACGACCTGTCTGTCGTTGGACGCATGAAGTTCAACCGCCGCGTCGGTCGCGAAGAGCTGACCGGCCCATCGATCCTGTCCAACGAAGACATCGTTGCGGTGGTGAAGATTCTGGTGGAGTTGCGCAACGGGCACGGCGAGATCGACGACATCGATCACCTCGGCAATCGTCGCGTGCGCGCCGTCGGTGAATTGGCCGAAAACCAGTTCCGCGCCGGACTGGCACGTGTCGAGCGTGCGGTCAAGGAGCGTCTCGGCCAGGCCGAGACCGATAACCTGATGCCGCATGACCTGATCAATGCCAAGCCGATCTCGGCGGCAGTGAAGGAATTTTTCGGCTCCAGCCAGCTGTCGCAGTTCATGGACCAGACCAATCCCCTGTCGGAAATCACCCACAAGCGCCGTATCTCGGCATTGGGACCGGGCGGATTGACCCGCGAACGTGCCGGATTCGAGGTCCGCGACGTACATCCGACACATTACGGTCGTGTTTGCCCGATCGAAACGCCGGAAGGCCCGAACATCGGCCTGATCAATTCGCTGGCCCTGTATGCGCGTACCAACGAATATGGCTTCATCGAAACACCCTACCGCAAAGTCTCCAAAGGCAAGGTGTCAGATGAGGTCGATTATCTGTCTGCGATCGAAGAAGGCAAATACACCATCGCTCAGGCGAATGCCGAGCTGGACAAGCGCGGCCACTTCACCAACGACATCGTGTCGGCGCGGAATCACAACGAATTCGTGCTGTCGGCTCCGGACAATATGGAATACATGGACGTTTCGCCGTCCCAGGTCGTGTCGGTTGCGGCTTCGCTGATTCCGTTCCTTGAGCACGACGACGCCAACCGCGCGCTGATGGGCGCCAACATGCAGCGCCAGGCCGTGCCATGCCTGCGTGCGGAAAAGCCGCTGGTGGGTACCGGTCTCGAGCGCACCGTTGCGGTGGACTCCGGCACGACAGTGCAGGCCTGGCGTGGCGGGCGCATCGATTATGTCGACGCATCCCGCATCGTGGTGCGCGTCAACGACGAAGAAACCACGGCCGGCGAAGTCGGTGTGGATATCTACAACCTGACCAAATATACCCGCTCCAACCAGAACACCAACATCAACCAGCGGCCGCTGGTCAAGGTGGGCGATCTGATCAACCGCGGCGACGTGGTGGCAGATGGCGCATCTACCGATATGGGAGAGCTGGCGCTGGGACAGAACATGCTGGTCGCGTTCATGCCGTGGAATGGCTACAACTACGAGGACTCGATCCTGATTTCCGAGCGCGTTTCGGCCCAGGATCGCTTCACTTCGATACACATCGAGGAGCTGACCATTGCAGCTCGCGACACCAAACTCGGTGCGGAAGAAATCACCCGCGACATTCCCAATCTGGCTGAAGCCCAGCTGGCGCGTCTTGACGAGTGCGGCATCGTGCATATCGGCGCGGAAGTGGCGGTGGGTGACGTGCTGGTGGGCAAGGTGACGCCAAAGGGCGAAACCCAGTTGACGCCTGAAGAGAAGCTGTTGCGTGCGATCTTTGGCGAAAAGGCGTCTGATGTAAAAGATACCAGCCTGCGCGTGCCGACCGGCAGTTCCGGCACCGTGATCGATGTCCAGGTATTCACCCGCGAAGGCCTGCAGCGCGACAAGCGCGCCCAGCAGATCATCGACGACGAACTGAACCGCTACAAGAAGGACCTGGTCGATCAGATGCGCATCGTGGAAGACGACGTATTCGCGCGGCTGGAAAAGTTGCTGAATGGAAAGGTTGCCAACGGCGGCCCGAAAAAACTGGCAAAGGGTACCAAGCTGACCAAGGAATATCTGCACAGCATCGAGCCACATCACTGGTTCGATATTCGCGTTGCCAGCGAAGATATGGCTGCCCAGTTGGAGCAGGTCAAGGAAGGCCTGGCGCAGAAGCGAGCCGAATTCGACGATGCATTCGAACTCAAAAAGCGGAAACTGACGCAGGGCGATGAGTTGCAAGCCGGTGTGCAGAAGATGGTCAAGGTCTATGTGGCGGTTAAACGCCGCCTGCAGCCCGGCGACAAAATGGCCGGCCGCCATGGCAATAAAGGCGTGGTTTCGCGCATCGTGCCGGTCGAAGACATGCCGTACATGGCGGATGGCACGCCGGTCGACGTGGTTTTGAATCCGCTCGGCGTGCCGTCGCGGATGAACATTGGCCAGATACTTGAAACCCACTTGGGTTGGGCGGCAAAGGGGCTGGGCAAGAAAATCGACGAGATGCTGCAAACCAATGCCAAGATCACTGAGGTGCGCAAGTTCCTCGGCAAGATCTACAACCATCACAACGGCCAAACCGTCGAACTCGAATCGTTCAACGACGACGAGATCATCGAATTGTGCCGCAACTTGAAGAATGGCGTGCCGTTTGCGACTCCGGTTTTCGACGGGGCCAGCGAGGAAGAAATCAAGTACATGCTGGAGCTGGCGGATCTGCCCAAGTCCGGCCAGACAACGCTCCACGACGGCCGTACCGGCGAGGCATTCGACCGCAAGGTTACGGTAGGCTACAAGCATATCCTGAAGCTGCACCACTTGGTTGACGACAAGATGCACGCGCGTTCAACCGGACCTTACAGCCTGGTGACACAGCAGCCGCTGGGCGGCAAGGCGCAGTTCGGCGGTCAGCGCTTCGGTGAAATGGAAGTATGGGCGCTGGAAGCCTACGGCGCGGCTTACACTTTGCAGGAAATGCTCACGGTCAAATCCGATGATGTGGCCGGGCGTACCAAAGTCTATGAAAGCATAGTCAAGGGCGAGCACAAGATCGATGCCGGCATGCCGGAATCGTTCAACGTGGTCATCAAGGAAATCCGCTCTCTGGCGATCGATATGGATCTGGTGCGTCACTAAACAGCAGCATGGGACAGGAATAGCCTTTCACCTTGCAAATAGAATCTTGAGGAGTCTCAAATGAAATCATTACTGGATTTGTTCAAACAGGTCACCCAAAAGGAAGAATTCGATGCGATCAAGATCGGACTCGCTTCTCCCGAGAAGATCCGTTCATGGTCCTATGGCGAGGTCAAGAAGCCGGAAACCATCAACTACCGCACCTTCAAGCCGGAGCGAGACGGGCTGTTTTGCGCGAAAATATTCGGGCCAGTCAAGGATTACGAATGCCTGTGCGGAAAATACAAGCGCCTGAAGCATCGCGGCGTGATCTGCGAAAAATGCGGCGTGGAAGTCACCCTGTCCAAAGTGCGCCGTGAGCGCATGGGGCATATCGAACTGGCCAGCCCTGTCGCGCACATCTGGTTCCTGAAATCCCTGCCCTCGCGTCTGGGCATGGTGCTGGACATGACCTTGCGCGATATCGAGCGGGTACTGTATTTCGAAGCCTATGTGGTGACCGAGCCCGGGATGACCCCGCTGAATCGCGGCCAGCTGCTGTCCGAAGATGACTATCTGGCCAAGACCGAAGAGTACGGCGATGAATTTTCCGCGACCATGGGTGCTGAAGGCATACGCTCTTTGCTGGCAAACCTGGATGTCACTTCCGAAATCGAAACAATACGCGCCGAACTGGCTGCAACCGGTTCTGAAACCAAGATCAAGAAATACGCGAAGCGGCTGAAGGTACTGGAGGCATTCAATGCTTCCGGCATCAAGCCGCAGTGGATGGTAATGACCGTGTTGCCGGTGCTGCCGCCGGAATTGCGTCCGCTTGTTCCGCTGGACGGAGGCCGTTTTGCGACTTCCGACCTGAACGATCTGTATCGCCGCGTGATCAACCGCAACAACCGTCTGCGCCGCCTGCTGGAATTGAAGGCGCCGGACATCATCGTGCGCAACGAAAAACGCATGCTGCAGGAAGCGGTAGATTCATTGCTGGACAACGGCCGCCGCGGCAAGGCGATGACTGGTGCAAACAAGCGCCAGCTCAAATCCCTGGCCGACATGATCAAGGGCAAGAGCGGCCGCTTCCGCCAGAACCTGCTCGGCAAGCGCGTCGATTACTCGGGGCGTTCGGTGATCGTGGTGGGGCCGCAGCTCAAGCTGCATCAGTGCGGTCTGCCCAAGAAAATGGCGCTGGAATTGTTCAAGCCGTTCATATTCAGTCGTCTCGAGGCAATGGGATTGGCGACGACCATCAAGGCCAGCAAGCGCATGGTGGAGTCGGAAGAGCCTATCGTGTGGGACATACTCGAAGAGGTGATACGCGAGCATCCGGTCATGTTGAACCGTGCGCCGACCCTGCACCGTTTGGGCATACAGGCATTCGAACCCATCCTGATCGAAGGCAAGGCGATTCAGCTGCATCCGCTGGTCTGTTCGGCATTCAACGCCGACTTCGACGGCGACCAGATGGCGGTACACGTGCCATTGTCTTTGGAGGCGCAGATGGAATGCCGCACGCTGATGCTGGCTTCCAACAACGTGCTTTCGCCCGCCAACGGCGAGCCCATCATCGTTCCTTCGCAGGATATCGTGCTGGGGCTGTACTACATGACCCGCGAAAAGGTGGGCGCGCTGGGCGAAGGTTCGATGTTCGCCAACATCGCGGAAGTGTCGCGGGCATATGAAACACGCGAGGTGGAACTGCAGGCCAAAGTGCTTGTGCGCCTCAAGGAAATCCACAAGGACGAGTCCGGCCAGCCGGTTGAAAAACTGGTGCGTTACGAAACTACAGTAGGCCGCGCCCTGCTGTCCGAGGTGCTGCCAGCCGGACTGCCATTTGCGCTTATAAACAAGTCGCTCAAGAAGAAGGAAATTTCACGTCTGATCAATGCCAGCTTCCGCCAGTGCGGGCTGCGCGATACAGTGATCATGGCGGACAAGCTGATGTACACCGGCTTCACCTATGCGACGCGCGCAGGTATTTCGATTGCCGTGGATGACATGCTGATGCCGCTGCAAAAGAACGAACTGATCGGCGCTGCCGAAAAGGAAGTCAAGGAAATCTATACCCAGTACACCTCGGGTCTGGTTACCGATGGCGAGCGCTACAACAAGGTGGTCGACATCTGGGGCCGCACCGGCGACGTGGTGGCCAAGGCAATGATGGAGCAACTGGGCAGCGAGCCGGTGATTGATCGTGTCACTGGCGAGCAGCGCATGGTCAAGGGCAAGCCGGTGATGCAGGAATCATTCAATTCGATTTACATGATGGCCGACTCGGGCGCGCGCGGTTCGGCGGCTCAGATACGCCAGCTTGCCGGGATGCGCGGCCTGATGGCCAAGCCGGACGGCTCAATCATCGAGACCCCGATCACTGCGAACTTCCGTGAAGGGTTGAACATGTTGCAGTACTTCATCTCAACTCACGGCGCTCGCAAAGGGCTGGCCGATACCGCTCTGAAGACTGCCAACTCGGGTTACCTGACCCGTCGTCTGGTGGATGTGACCCAGGACCTGGTGGTGATTGAAGATGACTGTGGCACGACCAATGGCACCGCAATGAAAGCCATGGTCGAGGGCGGTGAGGTTATCGAGGCCTTGAGTGAGCGCATACTTGGCCGTGTGGTCAGCGCAGATGTGGTCAATCCTGAAAGCGGTGAAACTCTTTATGATGCAGGTACCCTGCTGGATGAAGCGGCGGTTGAGCGCATCGAGACGCTCGGCATCGATGAGGTGCGCGTGCGCACCCCGTTGAGCTGCGAAACGCGTTTTGGTTTGTGCGCCAAGTGCTATGGCCGTGATCTGGGTCGCGGCGGTATGGTGAACACAGGAGAGGCGGTCGGCGTTATCGCTGCACAATCCATCGGCGAACCAGGCACCCAATTGACCATGCGTACTTTCCATATCGGCGGTGCGGCGTCTCGTACGGTTGTGGCCAGCCAGGTTGAAAGCAAATCCAATGGTGAATTGAAATACAGCGCGAACATGCGTGTGGTGACAACCGAGCGCGGTGAAATGATCGTGGTGGCCCGCAGTGCCGAGGTGATCATTGTCGATGATCATGGCCGCGAACGCGAACGCCACAAGGTTCCGTATGGCGCAAACTTGATGGTCAAGCAGGGCGAAAATGTCCGAGCCGGCGTAATACTGGCAACATGGGATCCGCATACCCGTCCGATTATCACGGAATATGCCGGTACGGTCAGCTTCCAGAATGTTGAGGAAGGCGCAACTGTCGCGAAGCAGATCGATGAAGTGACCGGCCTGTCCACGCTGGTGGTGATCGATCCGAAACGCTCTGCGCAAAGCAAGGGTTTGCGTCCTATGGTGCGCCTGTTCGACAAGTCTGGGAAGGAAGTCAAGCTGACCGGTACCGAAACGGCGGTCAGTGTGACCTTCCAGACCGGCTCCATCATCACCGTTGAGGACGGCCAGTTGGTGGGAGTGGGCGATGTGCTGGCGCGTATCCCGCAGGAAAGCAGCAAGACGCGTGATATCACCGGCGGTCTGCCGCGGGTGGCCGAGCTGTTCGAGGCGCGCGTGCCGAAGGATGCGGGCATGCTGGCCGAAGTGACCGGCACGGTTTCGTTCGGCAAGGACACCAAGGGCAAGCAGCGGCTCGTGATCACCGATGTGGATGGCGTCGCCAACGAATTCCTGATTCCCAAGGAAAAACATGTCCTGGCACACGATGGCCAGGTGGTGAACCAGGGTGAAATGATCGTGGATGGTCCGGCCGATCCGCATGACATTCTGCGTTTGTTGGGCGTTCCGGCACTGGCCCGTTACATCACCGACGAAGTGCAGGAAGTCTATCGCTTGCAAGGCGTGAAGATAAGCGACAAGCATATCGAGGTGATCGTTCGCCAGATGTTGCGGCGTGTGCAGATCACCGATGTGGGCGATACGCGATTCATTACCGGTGAGCAGGTCGAGCGTGCCGACCTGTTGATTGAAAATGAAAAGATGTCAGCTGAAGGCAAGAATCCGGCCGGCTTTGTCGATGTGTTGCTCGGCATCACCAAGGCATCGCTGTCCACGGATTCGTTCATCTCGGCGGCTTCCTTCCAGGAAACCACGCGGGTATTGACCGAAGCAGCTATCATGGGCAAGCGCGACGATTTGCGTGGACTCAAGGAGAACGTCATTGTCGGCCGCTTGATTCCGGCCGGTACCGGGTTGGCCTATCACGTCACGCGTCGCAAGCAACGCCTGGGTATCGACATTGCCGAAGGTCGCGAGATACAAGAGGGAGATGATGTAGGATTGGGCGAATTGCTTGACACCTCGGGGGTTTCTCTCTAGAATTCGCAACCTTTTTTCCGTCGCAGCAGATGAATCCCTCTGCATTGTTGCGGCGGTATTTTGTTTGCCGTTTTTAATGAAATTGCAGAATTATTTTAGGATGTATAGAAAATGCCAACCATTAACCAGTTGATCCGTAAGCCGCGCGTCGCGATTGTCGAGAAGAGCAAAGTCCCTGCGCTGGCGGGCTCCCCGCAAAAGCGTGGTGTATGTACGCGTGTCTATACCACGACTCCGAAAAAGCCGAATTCCGCGCTGCGCAAGGTAGCCAAGGTGCGTTTGACCAACGGCTTCGAGGTGATCAGTTACATCGGCGGTGAAGGGCACAATTTGCAGGAGCACTCGGTAGTGCTGCTGCGCGGAGGCCGTGTAAAGGATTTGCCGGGTGTGCGTTACCACATGGTGCGCGGAAGCCTGGATACCGCAGGCGTGAAAGATCGCAAGCAGGCCCGTTCCAAATACGGTTCGAAGCGCGCCAAAAAAGCATAATTTTATTCATTAGTATTCATTCGAGCCAAAAAATAAACTGAGGTAGCTATGCCAAGACGTAGAGAAGTCCCGAAACGAGAAATCCTGCCTGACCCGAAGTTCGGCAACCAGGATCTGTCCAAGTTCGTCAATGTCCTGATGACTGCCGGCAAAAAGTCGGTGGCCGAGCGCATACTGTATGGTGCGCTGGAGCAAATCGTCAAAAAGACCAGCAAGGATCCGATTGAGGTATTCAATCTGGCGCTGACCAATGTCAAGCCCCAGGTTGAGGTGAAGAGCCGCCGCGTCGGCGGGGCGAATTACCAGGTGCCGGTTGAGGTGCGTCCTTCACGCCGTATCGCGCTGGGCATGCGCTGGCTCAAGGATTTTGCGCGCAAGCGCGGCGAAAAATCCATGGGTATGCGCCTGGCCGGGGAATTGATCGATGCATCCGAGGGTCGTGGCGGTGCGGTGAAGAAACGCGAAGAAGTGCACCGTATGGCCGAGGCGAACAAGGCGTTCTCGCATTTCCGCTTCTGATCGGGCAATCGCGTCCCGGCTGCAGCAGATACAACCCCAGGTTTTTAACCCAATATATATATAGTTAGGCATTCATCGTGGCACGTAAAACCCCAATTGAGCGCTATCGCAATATCGGCATCAGCGCGCACATCGACGCAGGCAAGACCACCACTACCGAGCGGGTCCTGTTTTATACCGGCGTGAGCCATAAAATCGGCGAAGTCCACGACGGCGCGGCCATCATGGACTGGATGGAGCAGGAGCAGGAGCGTGGTATCACCATTACTTCGGCTGCAACAACCTGCTTCTGGACGGGAATGGATAAATCGCTTCCCGAGCATCGTATCAATATCATCGATACCCCGGGTCACGTCGACTTCACGATCGAGGTTGAGCGTTCGATGCGTGTGCTCGACGGCGCCTGCATGGTGTACTGTGCCGTGGGTGGCGTGCAGCCTCAGTCGGAAACCGTTTGGCGCCAGGCCAACAAATACCGTGTGCCGCGCCTGGCATTCGTGAACAAGATGGATCGCCAAGGTGCGAACTTCTTCAAGGTTTACGACCAGATGCGCGCTCGCCTGAAGGCCAATCCTATTGCCATTCAGATTCCCATTGGCGCCGAAGAAAAATTCGAAGGTGTGGTTGACCTCGTGCGCATGAAGGCGATCTACTGGGATGAAGCTTCGCAGGGGACGAAATTCGAGTTGCGTGACATCCCTGCGGATTTGCTGGAGAAAGCCAAGGAATGGCGTGAAAAAATGCTTGAGAGCGCCGCCGAAGCTTCCGAAGAAATGATGAACAAGTATCTCGAGGAAGGCGATCTGTCCGAGGCGGATATCAAGCAGTGTCTGCGTACTCGCACGATTGCGAGCGAGATTGTGCCGATGTTGTGTGGCTCTGCGTTCAAGAACAAGGGCGTTCAGGCGATGCTGGATGCGGTGATCGATTACCTGCCCTCGCCGACGGACATTCCTCCGGTCAAGGGTGAGTTGACCGACGGCACGATCGGAGAGCGCAAGGCCCAGGATGACGAGCCTTTTGCCGGTCTTGCATTCAAGATCATGACCGATCCGTTTGTCGGGCAGCTGATTTTCTTCCGGGTATATTCGGGGATGCTCAAGTCCGGTGATACGGTCTATAACCCGATCAAGGGCAAAAAGGAGCGCATCGGCCGCATCCTGCTGATGCATGCCAATGAACGCGAAGAAATAAAGGAAGTGTTCGCGGGCGATATCGCCGCTGCGGTGGGGCTGAAAGAGGCCACCACGGGTGACACCCTGTGCGATCCCGCCAAGGAAATCATCCTTGAGCGCATGGTGTTCCCGGAGCCGGTGATACACGTTGCGGTTGAGCCGAAGACCAAGATCGACCAGGAAAAGATGGGTCTGGCGCTCAATCGCCTGGCTCAGGAAGATCCTTCGTTCCGCGTTCGTACCGATGAGGAGTCGGGTCAGACGATCATCTCGGGTATGGGCGAATTGCATCTGGAAATTCTGGTCGACCGCATGAAGCGCGAGTTTGGTGTGGAAGCGAATGTGGGTGCGCCGCAAGTAGCCTACCGCGAAGCAATCAAGAAGCCTGTCGAGATCGAAGGTAAATTCGTCAAGCAATCCGGCGGCCGCGGACAGTATGGCCACGTCTGGCTCAAGATGGAGCCCAACGAGGCCGGAAAGGGCTTTGAGTTTGTCGACGCGATCAAGGGCGGCACTGTTCCGCGCGAATATATCCCGGCAGTTGAAAAGGGCTTGCGCGAAACTTTGCCGAATGGCGTGCTGGCAGGCTTCCCGGTTGTGGATGTGAAATGCACCCTGTTCGATGGCTCATACCACGACGTGGACTCCAATGAAAATGCGTTCAAGATGGCTGCCTCGATGGCATTCAAGGACGGCATGCGCAAAGCCACTCCGGTTCTGCTCGAGCCGATGATGTCGGTCGAGGTGGAAACACCGGAAGACTATACCGGCACAGTTATGGGCGATCTGTCTTCGCGTCGCGGCATGGTGCAGGGTATGGACGACATGACGGGCGGCGGCAAGGTGGTCAAGGCCGAGGTGCCGTTGGCGGAAATGTTCGGTTATTCCACCGCGCTGCGCTCCGCGACACAGGGCCGCGCGACGTACACAATGGAATTCAAGCATTATTCCGAGGCGCCCAAGAATGTCGCTGAAGCGATTATGAACAAGAAGTAAATTTTAGATTTGATTTGAGGGATAGAAATCATGGCAAAGAGCAAATTTGAACGCACCAAACCGCACGTCAACGTAGGAACGATAGGTCACGTTGACCACGGCAAGACCACGCTGACAGCGGCGATCACGACCGTGCTGTCCAAGAAATTTGGCGGCGAAGCCAAGG
>JAJDNO010000065.1 GCA_022340615.1 Gallionella sp.
TTCCAGTTGATCGCGGCGATGAACCCGTGCCCGTGCGGCTACCTTGGCCATTTCAACGGCAAGTGCCGCTGTACCCCGGATCAGATATCGCGCTATCGCAATAAAATCTCCGGGCCACTGCTGGACCGCATCGACATCCAGATCGAGGTGCCCGCGTTGCCTCAGGATGACCTGCTCAACAAATCTGAAGGCGCAACCAGCGAAGCAATACAAGCGCGCGTCGAGATCGCGCGCCAGCGCCAGCTCGCACGCCAGGACAAAGCCAATGCGCAGCTTTCCGTGACCGAAATCGATGCGCTATGCACACCCGACGATCAAGGTGTCGCGATGCTGCAACAGGCCATCAGCCGGCTCGGCCTGTCGGCGCGCGCCTATCACCGCGTGCTCAAGGTCGCGCGCAGCATCGCCGACCTGGAAGGAGACGACGCCGTCAGCAGCAGGCATATCGCCGAAGCGGTGCAATATCGCCGGTTGAATCTCTGAGTCGCCCGCCGCGAGCATGCCTGCATGCTAAAATCCGCGTTCTATATCTGGGCAGGGCACCATGAGTCACACGCCGCATCTTATCGAACAACTTCTGAAGCAGCGCATCCTGATCCTTGACGGCGCAATGGGCACCATGATCCAGCGCTACAAGCTTACCGAGGAACATTATCGCGGCACGCTGCTCTACGGCGAGTACAGCGGCGAACGCAGGAACTTTGCCGACCACCCGGTCGATGTCAAAGGCAACAACGACCTGCTGCTGCTGACCCAGCCACACATCGTGCGCGGCATCCACGCCGAATATCTGGACGCGGGTGCGGACATCATCGAGACCTGCACGTTCAATTCCACCGCGGCATCGCTGGACGATTACGACATGGTCGACCTTGCCTACGAGCTGAATCTGGCAGGTGCAAGTCTTGCGCGCGGTGTGTGCGACGAATTCGAGGCAAAGATTCCGGGCAAGCCGCGCTTCGTCGCCGGCGTGCTGGGTCCGACCACGAAAACAGCGTCGATCTCGCCGGACGTGAACGATCCGGGTTTCCGCAATATCAGTTTCGACCAGCTGGTGGACGGCTATTCCGAGGCGGTACGCGGCCTGCTCGACGGCGGCGCGGATATCCTGATGGTCGAAACAATCTTCGACACGCTCAATGCCAAAGCTGCGCTGTTCGCGATCGAACAGTATTTCGGGCAGCACAATGTGCGCGTCCCGATCATGATCTCCGGCACCATCACCGATGCATCCGGGCGCACGCTGTCCGGCCAGACCACCGAAGCGTTCTGGAATTCGCTGGCTCATGCCAGGCCGTTGTCGATCGGATTGAATTGTGCGCTGGGCGGCGACCTGATGCGCCCATACCTTGAAGAACTGTCGCGCGTTGCCGGCGTGTATGTCAGCGCTCACCCAAATGCCGGACTGCCTAATCCGTTGTCGGAGACCGGCTATGACGAAACCCCGGAATACACGGCCGGGGTTGTGAAAGAGTTTGGCGCCAGCGGTTTCATCAACATCGCTGGCGGATGCTGCGGCACCACCCCCGCGCACATCAAGGCCATCGCCGATGCGTTGCGCGATATCCCGCCGCGCAACATTCCCGACATCGAGCCCAAGTGCCGCCTGTCCGGCCTGGAGCCGTTCAACATCGGCGACGACTCGCTGTTCGTCAATGTCGGGGAGCGCGCCAACGTCACCGGTTCGGCCAAATTCAAGCGCCTGATCCTCGAAGGCAACTACAGCGAGTCGCTGGAAGTTTGCAAGCAGCAGGTCGAAAGCGGCGCGCAGGTGGTCGACATCAATATGGATGAAGCGATGCTGGACGGCAAGGCCGCGATGGTGAAGTTTCTCAACCTGGTCGCTTCGGAACCGGACATATCGAAAGTGCCGGTGATGATCGATTCCTCAAAATGGGAAATAATCGAAGCCGGGCTGAAGTGCGTGCAGGGCAAGTCCATCGTCAATTCGATTTCGCTGAAGGAAGGCGAGCAGAATTTCATCCGCTATGCCACGCTGGTGCGCCGCTACGGCGCGGCGGCCGTGGTGATGGCATTCGACGAGCAGGGCCAGGCCGATACGCTGCAGCGCAAGACCGAGATCTGCCGGCGCAGCTATGACATCCTGGTAAACAAGGTCGGCTTCCCGCCGGAGGACATCATCTTCGACCCGAACATATTCGCGATCGCAACCGGCATCGAGGAGCACAACAACTACGCGGTCGACTTCATTGACGCGACCGCATGGATACGCAGGCATCTACCGTACGCAAAGATCAGCGGCGGTGTTTCCAACGTGTCGTTTTCTTTCCGCGGCAATGATGCGGTGCGCGAGGCGATCCATACTGTGTTCCTTTATCACGCGATCAAGGCGGGCCTGACCATGGGCATCGTCAACGCCGGACAGCTCGGCGTATACGAGGAGATACCGGCGGAACTGCGCGATGCGGTCGAGGACGTGGTGCTCAACCGCCACCCGGACGCGGGTGAAAAGCTGGTGAAGATCGCTGAATCCGTCAGGGGCGGCGGCAAGGTGCAGGCCGAGGATCTGGAATGGCGCAAAGGCACGGTGCAGGAACGCCTGACCCATGCTCTGGTGCGCGGGATCACCACGTACATCGTGGAAGACACCGAGGAAGCGCGCCTGCAGGCGAAGATGCCGGTGGAAGTGATCGAGGGTCCGCTGATGGTCGGCATGAACGTGGTCGGCGACCTGTTCGGAGCGGGCAAGATGTTCCTGCCTCAGGTGGTCAAATCGGCGCGCGTGATGAAGCAGGCAGTCGCGCACCTGGTGCCCTACATCGAGGCGGAGAAATTGCGCAGCGGCGACAACAAGCCCAAGGGCCGAATCGTGATCGCGACAGTGAAAGGCGACGTCCACGACATCGGCAAGAATATCGTGACCGTGGTGCTGCAATGCAACAACTTCGAGGTGGTGAACATGGGCGTGATGGTGCCCTGCCAGCAGATCCTCGACACCGCGCGCGAGCACAAGGCCGACATCATCGGTCTGTCCGGACTGATCACACCTTCCCTGGAAGAAATGGCGCATGTCGCGAAGGAGATGGAGCGTCAGGGCTTCAAGATACCGCTGCTGATCGGAGGCGCGACCACTTCGCGCATGCACACCGCGGTGAAGATCGAACCGAACTATCCGGGCGGCGCCACGATATACGTCAACGATGCGTCGCGCGCGGTCGGCGTGTGCAGCAACCTGCTGTCCGACACCTTGAGCGACGGCTATATTGCCGGGATCAAGGGCGATTATGCGAAGGCTCGCGAACAGCACGAAGGCAAGAAGGTCAAGGCTGTGTATGTACCGCTTGCCGAAGCGCGCGCGCGCGGCCTGAAGACGGACTGGAAGTCTTACTCGCCGCCCAAGCCGTGGTTGCCGGGTGTGCACCGATTCGAGGCCTATCCGCTGGAGCTGATCGCCGAATACATCGACTGGACGCCGTTCTTCCAGACCTGGGAACTGGCCGGCCGTTACCCGAAGATTTTGAAGAACGAGGTGGTTGGCGAAGAGGCGCGCAAGCTGTTCGCCGACGCGCAGACCATGCTGAAAAAGATAATCACGGAAAAATGGCTGACCGCGAATGCGGTGTTCGGCCTGTTTCCGGCGAACAGCGTGCCTGTCGATGGCGGCCCGGGCGACGACATCGAAATCTACACTGATGAATCACGCAGCAAAGTTGCGATGACCTGGCACAACCTGCGCCAGCAAAACCGGAAACCGGCCGACATCCCGAACTACTGTCTGGCGGATTTAATCGCCCCCAGGGATTCAAGGGTCAAGGACTACATAGGCGCGTTCGCGGTGACCGCCGGCATCGGCATCGACGCGCGGGTTGCGGAATTCGAAAAGCAGCATGACGACTACAGCGCGATCCTGCTCAAGGCGCTTGCCGACCGCCTCGCCGAAGCTTTCGCGGAACTGCTGCACGCCCGGGTGCGCCGAGAGTTCTGGGGCTATGCGGCGGACGAAGCGCTGAACAACGATGCGCTGATCGCGGAAAAATACCGCGGCATCCGCCCCGCGCCCGGCTATCCCGCCTGCCCCGAGCATACCGAAAAGGGTCCGCTGTTCGAACTGCTGCAGGCACCGGAGAACGCGGGTATCACGATCACCGAAAGCTTTGCGATGCTGCCCACCGCTGCGGTGAGCGGCTTCTATTTCTCGCACCCTCAGGCAAAATATTTTGCGGTCGGCAAGATCGACCGTGATCAGGTCGCGGATTACGCAACGCGCAAGGGCTGGACGCTGGAAGAAGCAGAACGCTGGCTGGCGCCGGTGCTGGGCTACTAATTCATGAAAATCAGGCAATACCAGGTCGACGCGTTCGCAACCCGGATTTTCGAGGGTAATCCGGCCGCAGTCTGCCCGCTCGATGCGTGGCTCGAAGATAGCCTGCTGCAGGCGATTGCCGCCGAGAACAATCTCTCCGAAACAGCTTTCTTTGTGAAATCGGAACGTGGCTTTCAATTGCGCTGGTTCACCCCTGTTACCGAAGTCAAACTTTGC
>JAJDNO010000067.1 GCA_022340615.1 Gallionella sp.
CCGAAGAACACGATGAACAAAACCAGCGCGGCGCCGATCACGATCAGCACGTTGTCCGAGAAGCGCGCCATGATTGCGATCACCGGCACCACCACCATGATCGCGAGCACCCAGCTGGTGATCGAAGCCCGGAAAAATGCCAGCAGAACGAAGATCGCCAGCGCCACCAGCACGGTAACTATCATGATCGATGTGCCTCCAGAATTATTATTATTTGTAGCTGCACTTTAACGCGTTACCGAAAGCAGCACAACAAAACGCGGTTCGTTCACTCCCCGGAATCCCGATTCTGATCCCGGCTGAGCGGGTGTTTTCATTCGGCAATGATCCGCTCGATACGCTGGTCCGGCACCAGCCAGATCACCGCAACCAGCACGTATAGCGCGTCCGAAATCCACTGGTTCCAGAATGCCGCCGGTATCGCGACGGCATACAGCAATGGTGAAATTTTTCCCTTCCGATCATTGCCGACTGCCTTGGCCAGCAGCGACGTTTTGCCTCCGCTCGCCGCGATTATGATGTTCTGCAATATCCAGTACGCGATTGCGGCCATCAGCAGCACCACGCCATACAGCGCCGTGGGAAATGCTGCGAAATGGTTCTCGCCCATCCAGCCGGTCACGAATGGAACCAGCGACAGCCAGAACAGCAAATGCAGGTTCGCCCACAGTATCCCGCCGCTGACGCGCTGCACCGTGTGCAGCATGTGGTGATGGTTGTTCCAGTAAATGCCGAGGTAGACGAAACTGAGCACGTAGCTCAGGAACACCGGCAGCAACGGCAGCAATGATTCCCAATCCGAACCGTGCGGCACTTTCAGTTCCAGCACCATGATGGTGATGATGATGGCGATCACGCCGTCGCTGAATGCTTCCAAACGCGTCTTGCCCATTGCTGTCCTTTCGTTGCAAACCCGAATTTATCCGGATTAACGCATCCGGCTGACGGCTTCCTCGACCCGCTCCACCGCGATGATCTCCATGCCGGCTATTTTCTGTTTAGGCGCGTTCGCCCTCGGGATGATCGCATGGGTGAAACCCAGTTTTGCCGCCTCCTTCAGCCGTTCCTGGCCGCGCTGCACCGGGCGCACCTCGCCGGCCAGACCGACTTCGCCGAACACCACCATTTTTTCCGGCAACGGCTTGTTCTTCAGCGAAGACACGATCGCGAGCAGCACCGCGAGGTCGGCGCCCGGCTCGGTGATCTTCACGCCGCCCACCGCGTTGATGAATACGTCCTGATCGAAACAGGCGATCCCGGCATGCCGGTGCAGCACCGCAAGCAGCATCGCGAGCCGGTTCTGTTCCAGGCCCAGCGACAACCGACGCGGACTCGGCGAATGCGCCTCGTCGAGCAGCGCCTGGATCTCGACCAGCAGCGGGCGTGTGCCTTCCTGGGTAACCATCACGCAGGAGCCGGCAACCTGAGCGCCGTGCTGCGACAGGAACAGCGCGGACGGATTGCTGACTTCGCGCAGGCCCTTCTCGGTCATCGCGAACACGCCGAGTTCGTTCACCGCGCCGAAGCGGTTCTTGAATGCGCGCACCAGACGGAAGCTGGAATGCGTGTCGCCCTCGAAATACAGCACGGTGTCGACGATGTGCTCCAGCACGCGCGGACCGGCCAGCGCGCCTTCCTTGGTGACATGGCCGACCAGGATCATCGTGATGTTGCTGCCCTTCGCGACGCGGGTCAGTTGCGCGGCGCATTCGCGCACCTGCGACACCGAGCCGGGCGCGGAGGTCAATTGTTCGGAATACACGGTCTGAATAGAGTCGATCACCACCACGTCCGGTTTTTCCCGAGAGATGGTCGCCTGGATCTGTTCCAGCTGGATTTCGGCGAGCAGATGCATGCCGTGGGCATCAAGTGCCAGCCGCTTTGCGCGCAGCGCGATCTGCTGCGTAGATTCCTCGCCGCTGACGTAAAGCACCCGCTTGTATGCGGACAGATGCGCCAGCGTCTGCAACAGCAAGGTCGATTTTCCGATCCCCGGGTCGCCGCCGATCAGCACCACCGCGCCCTGCACCAGCCCGCCGCCCAGCACCCGGTCAAACTCGGCGATGCCGGTGGGCGTGCGAGGCACCTCTGCGGCTTCGACCTCGGCGAGTTTCTGCACCCTGCCGGTAGCAGCCAGCGCGTTGAAACGGTTCTTGCCGCTCGCTGCAACTTCAGCGACGCTCTCGACCAGGGTGTTCCATGCGTCGCAATGCGGGCACTGCCCCTGCCACTTGGATACCTGCCCGCCGCATTCCGTGCAGGAGTAAATCGTTTTTGGTTTTGCCATGTCTGTTATTGATTGCGAATTGTGCGGCACGCCAAAACAAACGGACGCTGCGCTTGCGGTGCGGCAATTACCTGCCCAGCAGTCCCAGTCCTATCATGTTCTTCACCATCACTCCGATATAGGAATGGATGAGTTTCTGATTCGTATCGGTAATGCCGGTCTCAGACGAGGCCGCCCAGATCAGTTTGTTGGTCCTGGCATCATACAGGTTGGTCTCGATGACTGCATATTCGTCGTTTGCAATATAACCCGGTGTGTACAGGTAGCGGTAACCATAAGCGTAATAGTCGGGCCAGGTATCGTAGAACGGCGGCGGGTAATAGGGCCTGCCCGGCACATATATCTGCACGACTTTCTTGCTGACCAGCCGGGTGATCAGCACCGCATCTGCCCCCAGTTTGGCCACTTTTTTCGCGATCACCGCCTGGTCGCCCTGCTCTGCATCGGTCAGAACGGTATAGCTCGCGATCGCAGAGGTACCGTGCGCTTCGAGCTGGCGGACAAATTCGTCCTCGAACAGCCTTCTGTTGAGCGGACTCCTGGCCACGCCGATGACCAGGACTCTGGCGGGGCGCGTCTGGTAGGACGGGTCTTTCCAGACCGAGGTGAGATGTGTCGTTGCGCAGGATGAGAGCAACAGCGCAACGGGTACCAGACAGACCAGAGGATTACGGAAATATTGCAGCATTTTTATGCTCCTTCGTCCCGTAATTGACACGCAAAGCTTACGCCAGTTCAATCGTCGCCGCCAGCGATTAGGCCCGCCCGGAACTCATCTGAATTTGGCCAGAAATTTGTCAAGTTGATTCGCAAAATCACGGCGATCGCCCTGGCTGAAAACGGGCGGACCTCCGGTTTCCACCCCGCTGCCGCGCAGTGCATCCATGAAGTTGCGCATGGTCAATTTTTCCTCGATGGAATCCCGGGTATAGAATTCCCCGCGCGGATTAAGGGCATGGCCGCCCCGCACTATCACGTCGGCGGCAAGCGGAATATCCGCGGTGATCACCAGATCACCCGGCTCGACCAGTTCGGCGATACGGTTGTCGGCGACGTCGAAGCCTGCCGGCACCTGCATCGCACGGATAAACTGCGACGGCGGGCAATGCAGCATCCTGTTCGCGACCAGCGTCAGCCGGATTTTCCTGCGTTCCGCCGCACGGAACAGGATTTCCTTGATGACCTTGGGACAAGCGTCGGCATCCACCAGGATTTGCATCAACTGCCTGCCTGAGCCGCGGGAATAACCGGAGAGGCCTGCCCTTGCATGGTTGAGCCACATTGATACATTGCATTTTTCATTGTTCAGCCGCTTTCTTCAAGAAACTTTTAACCACAGAATGATACGATTGAACGGGCAGATTGCCATGCTAGAATCATTTTTGCCATGGTGCGGATAAACCAGCCCGATCTGTCCTGATTCCGTTCAATACTGCATTCGGGATTGCCATGGTCATAATTAATAACTTAATAACCGGACTTCCAACTTTACAAGGAAAACCATAATGAAATATTTCAGAATACTGGCTGCGATATTCGCAGTTTCGCTGTCGCTGACATCATACAATGCAGTCGCTGCTGAAAAACATGCCGTAAAGGAACGGCTGGTGATACAGGTCAGTGATGCAGATGCCGGCAAATGGAATCTCGCACTCAACAATGCGAACAACGTGCAGCATGCAATCGGCGCGAAAAAGGTTGCGATCGAGATCGTCGCCTATGGCCCCGGTATCGGCATGCTCAAGATGGATTCCACCGTTGGCAACCGGGTAGCCGAGGCGAAAAAGGAAGGCATCTCTATCGTCGCCTGCCAGAACACGATGAGGCACATGAAGCTGACCAATGCCGACATGTTGCCGAATACCAGCTATGTCCCTTCGGGCGTGGTTGAAATCATCAAGAAGCAGCAGCACGGCTACGCATACCTCCGCCCCTGAACTCACAGGGCTGAACACGCCCAGGTCTGACCGGCCCGGCAATTCCTATTGCCGGGATGCAGTCCAGTTATAGCTGCTCACCTTGCCCTGCTTGTCGAACTTGATCTGCAGGATTTTCACCTTGGCTTTTCTCATGTCCGGCAGTTCACCTTCGGCGTAGTAATAATCCCACTCGTCATAACGCTTGCCATCGCTGGCCATGCTGATCCCGACGCTTGCGGGTTCGCCCAGCCAGGTGCGTACCTGGCTTTGTGTGGTGACACCCCGCTCGAACTTGGCCGTAAATACGCCGACATCGAAATCCCTGCCCACCTTGACCGAGGCGCATGCGCTGAGCAATAGAGCGGAAAGAATAATGACCGTGATACGTGAAATATTCATCATGACCTCCCTGCTGAAATGGTTTGGTACTGGCTGCCTGCCAGCCGCCGCGTGATTGCAAATTAATATCGAGCTACTCGGCAAAAGGATTATTTCATCTTTGAAGGCAGCCTGATCGTCTCGCCAGACACCATGAACACGCCATTGCCCTGGTGATGCAGCGTACGCGGATTTTTTAATGAAGGATCAATCCACGCCTTGACCACCTCCAGCACGAAGAAGTTGTACCGGTTCACCAGCCTGCTATCGGCCACCCTGCATTCCAGATTGGCATAGCATTCTGCGATCAGCGGCGCTTCCACCTGCGAGGCGGGCAGCGGGGTCAGCTTGAACTTTTTGAATTTATCGACCTTCTTGCCCGAACAGTTGCCGATACCGACCACCTGTTTCGCCAGTTCCGCCGTCGGGATCGCGATCACGCATTCCTTCGTCGCGACCAGCGCATCGAAGCTGTGGTTGCGGCCGCTGATCACGCAGCCCACCAGCGGCGGCACGAACTCCATCATGGTGTTCCATGACTGGGTCATGATGTTTGCCTTGCCCTTGTGCGCGGTGCTCACCAGCACCACCGGCCCCGGCTCGAGCAGACGGTAGACGTTGGACAACGGAAATGCTCTTTTTGCCATTGCCATACCTCCTTCCGCAATGAATCACGAAATTCGCACCGCTATGATACGCCGTCGCGTAAAATTGGCACCACGCCTTAATGCTGTCCCCGGCCTACCGCAATCACACCATCAGTCAGGATCAATTTCCACACCGTGTCCGTCGAAGTCGAACGTTTCTTTTCCGAACAGAGCCCGCTTGCCGCTGAAGTCGCATCGTTCCGCCCGCGCGAGCAGCAGCTCGAAATGGCGCTGGCGGTCGCCGGGGCGATACGCGACAACGCGATCCTGATCGTCGAGGCGGGCACCGGCACCGGCAAGACTTTCGCCTACCTGGTGCCGGCGCTGCTTGCGGGCGGCAAGGTGATCATTTCGACCGGCACGAAGAACCTGCAGGACCAGTTGTTCCAGAAGGACCTGCCGATGGTGCGCGATGCGCTGAAGGCACCGGTGTCGGTGGCATTGCTGAAGGGACGCTCGAACTATATATGCCACTACCACCTCGCACGCACGGAATCGGACGGCATGTTCAAGACCCGCGAGGACATCAAGCATCTGGGCAAGATCAAGAGCTACGCCAAGGTCAGCGACTCCGGCGACAGGAGCGGGCTGGCCGACGTTCCGGAGTACGCACCAATCTGGATGCAGGTGACTTCGACGCGCGACAACTGCCTCGGCCAGGAATGCCCCAACCACAAGGATTGCTTCGTGCTCAAGGCGCGCGCCGATGCGATGAAAGCCGATATCGTGGTCGTGAACCATCACCTGTTTTTCGCAGATGTGATGCTGCGCGACGAAGGTGTCGCGGAACTGCTGCCGGCATGCAATACGGTGATCTTCGACGAGGCGCACCAGCTGCCCGAAACCGCCAGCCTGTTCTTCGGCGAAACGCTTTCCACCACACTGCTGCTCGACCTGGCGCGCGACACGCGCATCGAGGCGGCGGCCGGGGCGAAGGATTTTGCGCCGTTGCCAAAAGCCTGCGACGAGCTGGACAAGGCGGCCCGCGACCTGCGCCTGGTATTCAAAAAAGAAGGGCGCATGCCGGCGGTTGCAACGGAGAATCTCAGGGACTTTGCGCCCGCCCTGAAGACGCTGGCCGAGAAGCTTGCGCAGCTCGGCAGCCTGCTCGAAAACCAGGCAGAACGCAGCGAGGGACTGGAAAACTGCTGGCAGCGCACTCAGGCCCTGTCGGACCAACTGGTGCAATGGCAAAAGGGCGATGAACCCGACCGGGTGAACTGGCTTGAGGTTTTTCACCATTCGCTGCAGCTCAACAGCACGCCGCTGTCGATCGCCGAAATTTTTGCGAAACAGATCTCCGGCAGCGCCCGCGCGTGGATATTCACGTCCGCGACGCTGGCGGTGAAGCAGGATTTTTCCCACTACCAGGGTGAAATGGGCCTTTTCGATGCCCGGACCGCATGCTGCGACAGCCCGTTCAACTATGCCGAACAGGGGTTGCTGTATGTGCCGGACAACTTGCCGGAGCCGAACCGCGAGGGCTATACCGAAGCGGTGATACAGGCCGCATTGCCGCTGATCGGGGCAAGCAAAGGACGCGCTTTTCTGCTTTTCACCAGCCTGCGCGCGATGCAGCGCGCCCATGCAATCCTGCAGGCCGAATTTGACCGTTGCGGCTGGGACTATCCGCTGCTGCTGCAGGGGGAAGGCTCGCGCAACGAACTGCTGACGCGCTTCCGCGATCACGGCAACGCGGTGCTGCTCGGCAGCCAGTCGTTCTGGGAGGGGGTGGACGTGCGCGGCGAAGCGCTGTCGCTGGTGATCATAGACAAGCTGCCGTTCGCTCCGCCCGACGACCCGGTTCTGGCAGCGCGCATTGCGCAAATCGACAAACAGGGACGCAACGCGTTCATGGAATACCAGCTGCCGCGCGCGATCATCACGCTGAAACAAGGCGCGGGAAGACTGATACGCGATGAATCCGACCGCGGCGTGCTGATGATCTGCGATCCGCGGCTGATCAGCAAACCCTATGGAAAACGCATCTGGCAAAGCCTGCCGCCGATGAAACGCACCAGGTTGCAAGAAGAGGCAGTCGCGTTTTTCAGCGCCGCAAGCAGCAAACCCGGAATGCCAGCCTAACTCTCAGCCGGCAACACCAGTTTGGCCTCCAGGCCTCCCAGCACATTGTCAGCCAGGATGAATTCGCCATCGTGCAACCTGGCGGCGCGTTCGACGATGGCCAGCCCCAGACCCGATCCGGTCGAGTTGCTGCGTGAAGTTTCCAGCCGGACGAAAGGACGTTTCGCCGTAGCATGCTGTGAACTGGGAATGCCTGCACCACGATCCGCCACCGTGATCATGATGCTGTCCTCCTCCCGCCACAGCCGCACGGTAATTTCGCCGCCGCCGTGCTTGATCGCGTTATCCAGCAGGTTGCTGAGCGCGCGCTTCAACAGCAGCGGCCGGACCGGAA
>JAJDNO010000072.1 GCA_022340615.1 Gallionella sp.
TCAAAGCTGGTCATACCGTCGCTGATATTCTGAGGAATAATTTCCGTTTGTGAGGTATCTCGTCTATCTTTACTCAATCTTTACTCAATGACCAGCTGAATGAAAACGACCGCATTGCGGTCGTTTTCATTTGCTGATTTATTCCCCGGGAAAATCCACTGAAAGTTCAACGCCTGAGTTACTCCTCATTCGGATCCACGCACCTTGAGCCGGTCCGCTGAGAAGGCATTGCTGGATCATCCCTGGCCGGGAAACATCCGCGAGCTCAAACATTGCCTTGAGCGTGCCTGCATTCTCTCCCAGCAAAATGTGCTCACTGCGGAGCTGTTGTTTGATGATGTACCGATGGCGCTGCAGGATCACCCCCAAAGCATCGAATCGCTAAATGAATATCTTCATGCCTGCGAACGGAAATTCATCCAGGACATCCTGCGCAGCCACGGCGGACATATTCTTGAAACCGCCACTGCATTAGGAATCAGCCGGAAGAATCTGTGGGAAAAAATGAAGAAGCTCGAGATTCATTACGAGACAGATGACTAGACAAAACATGGTCCGGACTCCCGCATACTGACGACGTTTTTTGTTGGCCAGCGCGCAAAGCAAAACCCCCTGTATTTATGATACAGGGGGTTAATTTTTCTTGCCGTGAACCGGAATCAATTTTGCCGGCTTCTTTAGAACGGGATATCGTCGTCGAAATTATCGAAACTGCCTTTCGCTGCCGGTGCTGCCTTTGCCGGTGCAGCGCCTCCCGATGCAGAGGCGGGTTTGCCTTCAACAACTTCGAAACTGCCCGCGCCTGACGATCTTCCGCCCAGCATGGTCATTTCGTTGACCACGATCTCGGTAGTGTAACGGTCCTGCCCTTCCTTGGTTTGCCACTTGCGGGTCTGCAATTTTCCTTCAACGTAAATCTGTGAACCCTTTTTCAGATACTCCCCCGCAATCTCGGCTAGGCGGCGGTAGAACACCAGGTTGTGCCATTCGGTTTTTTCCTGTTTTTCCCCGTTCTTGTCCTTCCAGTTTTCCGATGTCGCCAGTGTCGCATTGGTCACCGCTTCTCCGCTGGTCATGTATCGGGTTTCCGGGTCTTTGCCCAGGCGGCCTATTAGTATGACTTTATTTACCGACATGTCATGCTCCCTTCATCACAAGTTTGTCTACCGCCGCTTCATCGAAGCCCTGCATCTCTACCTTGAGAGAAGCAATGCTTTCCGCTGCCACTACCATTGCTTCGCGCACACCCTGAAGCTGAGAGAGCTGCTTTTGCAACTCGGCCGCAGCTGCCTCATCCATCTCTGTCAGATGATACAGCCTGGTACGCACCAGCGCCGGCGGTTTCATCGTGGATGCGACGATCAGCCATACCAGCAGCAAAGCGATCGCAAAAACAAACACCGAATTGCCTCCGACGAACTGCAGCAACGCACCTCCAATTGCAGCACCGGAGAATGCTCCCAGAAACTGGACGCTGCTGTATACGCCCATTGCAGTTCCTTTGGCAGCCAGCGGAGCGATCTTGCTGATCATCGAAGGCAGCGTCGCTTCAAGCACGTTGAAAGCAGTGAAAAACACCAGCAATGCGGCGGCCACTCCCCATAAACTGGTCTGCGCGAACATCAGCAGCCCCTGTGCGCACATCGCCAGAAATATAGAGAGCATGAATATCTGTTTCATCTTGGCTTTCTTCTCCGCAATGATGATGGGCGGCACCATCAGCACGAATGCCACCAGCATCACCGGCAGATAAACATACCAGTGGTGCGACAGCGCAAGGCCGTCTTTCTCCATCACGAACGGCACCTGCATGAACACCGACATCAGGATTGCATGCAGCGAGAAGATGCCGAAATCCAGACGCAGCAAATCCTTATTGCGCAGCACTTCGGCGAAATGTTTTCCGCTCGCTTCGGTATCACTGTGGAAATGCGTGATCTCCGGATCGGGTATCATGAATTTCACCACGCCGATCCCCAGCAACGCAAGAACCCCGGTCAGCGCAAAAATACCGGGTACGCCCAGTAAATTGTTGAGCATCGGCGAAAGCACCATCGATACCGAAAATGTGACGCCAATGGTAATGCCTATCATCGCCATTGCCTTGGTGCGTACTTCTTCGCGCGTGAGATCCGCTGTAAGCGCCATCACAGCCGCGTTCAACGCACCCGCACCCTGCACCACACGCCCGACGATGATCCAGTAGATATTGTGTGCATCAGCAGCAATGAAACTGCCGACCGCGAACAGGACCAAGGCGGAGTAGATTACCGGCTTGCGCCCGTAACGATCCGATAACCAGCCGGAAGGAATCTGCAGCAATGCCTGCGTCAATCCGTAAGCGCCCAGCGCAATGCCGATCAGCAGATGACTTTCGCCCCCGGGCAAATGTCGCGCATAAATCGCAAAGATCGGAAGGATGATGAACAATCCCAGCATCCGAAGGCCGTAGATACTTGCCAGGCCAAAGCTGGAACGACGCTCGATAGCGGTCATTGTGTCTGGTACTTGTTGCATAGATGTCCTTGTTTAGTAACGTTGTGTTCGTATTTTAACAGTTCATCACGGCTCAGGCACATTCCCCATCACCATGTAATGTAAGGATATGTATCCCGATTTGATTGCTTTGCTGACATGCAATTTCGCAGGCAATCCCCGCAATGCCCTGATCAATGTTTGAAGCGCAAATGGAATAACAGGCTAGCCATCCATCCTGTCGCCAATCGTGAGCAAACGTCCTCGATGCGCGAAGTTTAATCAGGCTTTGGACAATTCGTGTTCTTCTCCAGGCTCGGCAGATTTTACATGATCGCTGGCGAGCAGCATGTACACTGCAGGCACTACCAGCAATGTGAACAATGTGCCGATGGCAAGGCCGCTTGCGATAACCAGGCCCATGTTGAAACGAGATGCCGCACCGGCGCCGCTGGCAGTGATCAGCGGGATCACCCCCAGTACCATCGCTGCAGTCGTCATCAGGATCGGCCGCAGTCTGATGCCAGCCGCCTCTTCAATTGCCTCGCGCTTGGTCTTGCCTTCCTGGCGCAGGTTGTTGGCAAACTGCACGATCAGGATGCCATGTTTGCTGATCAGACCCATCAAGGTCACCAGACCGACCTGGGTGTATATATTCAGGCTGGAACCGCCAACGCCGAGACTGATGAAAACCAGCGCGCCGGCAATCGACATCGGTACCGATACCAGAATGATGAACGGATCGCGGAAACTTTCAAATTGCGCCGCCAGCGCCAGGAAAATAATGACCAGCGCGAACGAGAACATCGCAATGAAACCGCTGGATTCCTGCATGAACTGCCGCGACTGTCCGCCGTAGTCCACCGAATATCCCTGCGGCAGTGTCTTGTCGGCCAGATCCTTCAGATACCCAAGCGCTTCGCCGGTCGTCACGCCCGGCAATGCGACGCCCTGAACCGTCGCCGCGTTGAGCTGCTGGAAATGGTTCAGCGATTCAGGGGTCGTTTTGGAAGTGATATGCACGACGCTGGACAACGGCACAGAAGCACCGCTGGCAGTACGAACATAATAATTGAGCAGCTGTGCAGTATTAAGGCGATAGCGCTGCTGCACCTGCGGGATTACCTTGTACGAACGTCCCGCCAGGCTGAAATAGTTGACATAGCCGCCGCCCAGCATCGCGGAAAGCGAATTACCGATGTCCTGCATGGACAATCCGAGCAGCGCGGCCTTGTTGCGGTCTATCACCACGGTGGATTGCGGCAGGTCGATGCGCAGATCCGTATTGATGAACATGAACATGCCGCTTTTCTGTGCCTTCTGCAAAAATTCCTGCACCACATCGTTCAGGCGCTCAAATGGCTCGGTGGTGCCGATCACGAACTGTATCGGCAGGCCACGGCTGCCGGGAAGCGATGGCGGCTGGAATGCCACAGCCTGTGCGCCGGCAATCTGGCTCAATTGATGCTGGACTACCGGCTGCAGCTGGCTGGCCGTCTTGGTGCGCTCATCCCACGGTTTGAGCACCATACCGGAAATCATGCGCCCGGGCATGTCAATCTGGAATACGTGGTCCGTCTCGGGATGCCCGGCATATATCTGGTAATTCTGCTTCGCATACGGTTCGCGCTGCTGCAGGGTCGAGTCGGGTGCAGCGGTCAGAGAGGCAATGATGACACCCTGATCTTCCTGCGGCGCCAGTTCGTGTTTGGCTGCCGCATACAGGAAGTAGATGCTGCCCAGCACGATCAGCGCAAACACTGCCGTCACCGGCAGGTAATCGAGCGACCCATGCAACGTCCGGGAATAAAGCTGCCGCACTTTTTCAAAACTTGCGTCAATGAAATGCACGACGCGGGATTCCAGACCGGTATCCTGTGGCAGATGCGGCCTGAGCAGGCGCGAGCACATCATCGGTGACAGGGTCAACGCGATGATTGCGGAAACGGTGACGGTGCCGACCAGCGTAAACGCAAATTCGGTGAACAGGGCCCCGGTCAGGCCGCCCTGGAAGCCGATTGGCACATATACCGAGATCAGCACGATAGTCATCGCGATGATCGGGCCGGCCAGCTCGCGCGCCGCATTGATCGCTGCCCGCATCGGCGCGACACCTTCCTCGATGTGGCGGCTGACGTTTTCCACCACGATGATGCTGTCGTCCACTACCAGGCCGATCGCAAGCACGAAGGCGAGCAGGGTCAGCAGGTTGATCGAGAAACCGAAAGCCAGCATGATGGTGAATGTGCCGATCAGCGACAGCGGGATCGCAATCACCGGAATCAGCACCGAGCGTGGCGAACCCAGGAACGCAAACACCACCAGAATGATCACCAGCAGGGCTTCTGACAGGGTCTTGATAACCTCGTGGATCGAGCTGTTCACAAATTTGGTGGAATCGTAGACGATTTTGCCTTTTATGCCCTGCGGCAACTGAGCCTGAAGTTCAGGCATAAGATCACGGACCCCTTTGACCACATCGAGCAAATTGGCCGAAGGCGCCACCTGGATGCCGATATACACCGCGCTGTTGCCGTCGAATGCAACCTCGGAGTCATAGTTTTCCGCACCCAGCGTGACATTTGCTACGTCCTTCAGCCGCACAATGGCATTGCCAGACTGCTTGACCACCAGGTTGCGGAACTCATCTTCGGAGTGCAGGTTGGTGGAAGCATTGAGGTTGACCTGCACCATCATGCCTTTGGTGTTGCCCACGCCGGACAGGAAATCGTTTTGAGCCAGCGCAGCGCTGACATCAGTTGCCGTTAGCCCGTAGGCGGCCAGCTTCTTCGGGTCCAACCAGGCGCGCAAAGCGAAGTTCTTTGCTCCAATCAGTTCTGCAGTCTGCACCCCATCCACCGCCTGCAATTTGGGCTGCACCACACGCAACAGATAATCCGTGATGTAGTTGGACGGCAACACCTTGCTGGAAAAACCGATATACATCGCATCCAGGGTCTGCCCGATGCTGATGGTCATGACAGGCTTTTGGGTTTGCGGAGGCAACTGGTTGAGCACCGAACTGATCTGCGCGCTCATCTCGGTCAGCGCCTTGTCCGAATCGTAATTCAGCTTCAGTGTCACCGTGATCACACTGCTGCTGTTGGTGCTGGTCGAGCTCATGTAATCGATTCCGTTGACCTGGGAAATCGCATTCTCCAGCGGGGTGGTGATGAAGCCAGCGACCAGAGCCGGATCGGCACCTGCATAGGTCGTTTTCACGGTGATCACCGCATTCTGCGTGCGCGGAAACTGCAGCACCGGCAGGACGCCGAACGAGCGCAGTCCCAGCACCAGTATTACCAGGCTGATGACCATGGCCAGCACCGGCCGCCGGATAAATAGATCAGTAAATTTCATTGCGGCAGTTCCGTGTTATTCATCCTTGGGTTCGGGATGAGCCTCGTTGCTCGGCTGAATTTCGTTGTTGATGACAACGGGAGAACCGTTGTGCAGCTTGACCTGGCCGGCAGTGACCACGACGTCGCCTTCCTTGACTCCCTTGAGTATTGCCACCTGGTCGCCGCGCGTGTCGCCCGTCTTGACGAACACCTGCTTGACGATGAGTTTCGGTTTGCCCTTGTCGTCCGTGCCCTGCTTCTCGGTCAGGAACACGATATTTCCGTACGGGTTATAGGTAACCGCGGTTTGCGGAAGCGTAATATGGCGTTGCGGCTTTCCGGTGGAAATGTCCACGGTTGCATACATGCCCGGCAGCAATCGGCGGCCAGGATTCTTTATCTCCGCCCTGACCTTGACGTTCAGAGTGGCCGTGTCGACTTCCGGATTGATCACAACGATCCTCCCGGTGAATTGCTCTCCCGGATAAGCATCGGAAGTCGCGGTCACCTTCTGCCCATGGTGGATCATGCTGATGTTTTGTTGCGGTACAGAAAAGTCAAGAAAGATCGGATCCAGCGCCTGCAACGACACCACCGGCGTGCCGGCATTGACATATTGTCCAACACTGACCTGGCGCAAACCGACGCGGCCCGAAAATAGAGCGTGGATTTGTTTCTTTTTCACCATTGCCTGCTGTTCCGCCACGGCAGCATCAGCCTGCATCAGATTCGCCTTGTCGATGTCCAGTGTTTGCTGGCTGACCGCCTTGAATTCGAATTGCTGTTTGTCGCGCTCGTAAGTGCTCTTGGCCAGCGCAGAAGCTGCCTGGAGCGAGTGCAGTCTGGCAACATCGCTATCGGCAACCAGTTCCACCAGCACCTTTCCCTTCTTGACATCCTGGCCCTGCAGGAAATTGAGGGCAGAAACGGTGCCGGACACTTCCGGGCTGACCTCGACGCCGTTGATTGCGCGCAGGCTGCCTACCGCCTCCAGTTGCGGCAACCAATCCTGATAGGCGGCGGTGATGGTTGAAACCGTTTGCGGCGCATTGCCCATGGAGGACATGTATTTTTTTATCATCCGCGCCTTGAACGCCTGAAAGCCGAATATGCCGCCGAATACCAGTACGGCCAAAACGAGCATGATCACCATTCGTTTTGTCATTGTTGCTGTCTCCGTTTTAACTGCTGCTGTATGGTTTTGTTATTCATTGTTTGCTACCCCTGATGTTTGGTGCTCCGCAGGAACTGACCCATCGTCACGATTCCACCAGCCTCCGCCCAGCGCCTGGAACAGCGCGGCAGTATCGGCATAACGTGTGGCTTGCGCCTGTGCCAGCGCGATCCGGGTCTGCTGATAATCCCGCTGGGCATTGAGCAGTGCCAGATAACTGGCTGCTCCGATCTGGTACTGTTTGCGCGTGATATCGAGACTTTCGGTTGCCGATTGTGCTGCAGCCGTCTGTGCCTGGAAGATGCGGTTATCGGACTCCAACGCATCCAGCACGTTGGCCACGTCCTTGAAAGCCGACAACACAACGCTGCGGTATTGCGCAGCCGCGGCATCGTAGGCGTCAACGGCGGCCCGGCGCTGGTGCAGCAGCGTGCCTCCGCGGAAAATCGGCTGGAGCAAACCAGCACCGACGCTCCATATCCCTGTTCCTGATGAAAACAGGTTGCCGGCGCTGTTGGCAACCGAACCTGCGTTAGCACTGAGGGTAAGCTGCGGGAACATGCTGGCGGTAGCCACGCCGATCTTCGCGCTGGCAGCATGCAGTTGCGACTCGGCGGCGCGGATGTCCGGGCGCTGTTCAACAAGTTTTGATGGCAGGCTTACCGGCAATTCCTGCGGAAGTTGCAGCATCTCAAGATCGAATGCTGCCGTGTCATTTTCGCTCGGAAAATAGCCGGCAAGCTCTCCCAGCTGATTACGGATTTGGGCCAACTGCTTTTCCAGCTGCGGCAAGGTCGCTCGTGTCTGTGCCAGCGCGGTTTGCTGCGCAAGCACGCTCGATTGCGAAATTGCACCTACACTGTATTGCTTCTGCATCATGTCGAACTGCTGGGCCTCGGCATCGATGATTTCGCGGGTTGCCGCAATCTGTGCGCGCAACGAAGCTTCCTGCACCGCGGTAGTCACCACGTTCGAGGTCAGGGTCAGATAAGCGCCTTCGAGCTGGAAGCGCTCGAACTCCTGTTGAGCTTCCACCGATTCCAGGCTCCTGCGTGCAATCCCGAACAGGTCGATGCCATAGGAAACGCTGACCGACGCGTTATAGAGTGTGAACAGCGAGCCCGGGAATCTCTGGCCGTTCTGTGCACCGTTGGTTTTTTCCCTGGTGACCGAACCGTTGGCATTGACGCTGGGAAACAGCGTCCCTTCTGCCGCATATACATTTTCCTGGGCCTGTCGCAACGTAGCCTGTGCAACCTGGAGATTGGGATTGGCCTTCAGCGCCCGCTCGACCAGCTGGTTAAGCGCCGGCGAGTGAAAAAGGGTCCACCACTGCGCAGGAATATCGCGGCCCTCCACGAACTTCTGGGCATCCGTCGAAGGAGGACGGGCCGGCAGAGGCTCGGCGGTGTAAGCTTTCACGGCAGGGGGTGCCGGCCTCTGAAAATCGGGACCCACGGCACAGCCCGTCATCAGCACGGTTATGGCAGAAATAACAGCAAGTTTGATAATCGGCTTATTCACAGTTTGTTAGCAAATCGCACAATGTAACATTACAAATCCTGAGTAACGGCGAGGCAGAGATTAATTTTGATGCAATCCACGCGCAGTTCAACCGGATTTCACGCTCGTCCGGAACCACGTACAACCCTTGAATCGGCACTTTGCACGAAACATCTGCCCGCAATGGCCAAGTAAGCCGCAACGGGCGATTCTATAGCAGCTGTTCTCAATTCAACAAGAACATTAAAACCTATTTTAATTGTGGGAAAGTTATGAAATTCCCTTATCGCCACAACGCCTTCCAGCCAAATATACAGCCTCGATTCGCTCTAAATCTCACCGCAATATTCGCCTCGCGCGGGGTAATCCTTCGCGATCGCAAAATCGACTGCGGCCAGCAGTTCCTGAAATGACGGCCTCGCGAACGGCATGGTTTGAACCGAACCGTAGTACAGCGTTCCATCCGGCTTGACCAGAAATACCCCTGGCTCGCTGAACAGAGCAGGCTCATCTATTCCGATCGAGGTCTTGCCGCGAGCAGTGCTGATATACAAACCCCAATTCCGCGCGCTCAACAGGTCCAGTCCGTAGCCAAACCTGACCTGCTTCGCACCGACTTTCTCCGCCATTTGGCTGCCCCGTTCAAAGCTGTCGCTGCTGATCGCGACAGGCTGCACGCCCCTGGACTGGAATTCGGGTGCGAGGTGCTCAAGCTCGGTCAGATATTTGGCGCAAATTGGACAATGAAGCCCGCGGTAGAACACGACCAGATCGAATCGCCCACCCGGCGCAGCGCCAAGTACAAATCGTCCGCCCGAAGTCAGCGCGACATCAAGCGCAGGAACTGGCCTGCGGGGAACAAGAGAGATATGATTCATTGCGGCCTCCAGTCAAATTGCTGTTATGACCGTCACTCTGTCGTGGCGTCAGCGCCGCCCTGCTGGCTGCTGCCACAACAGCCGCGCATGCCGGCCTGGAATTTCTCGCGTTCCTCTGGCGACATTTGTTCGAGCCGCTTGTGGTGACGCCATCGCCCTGGACAGCCATGTCCGCGGAATCCTCCGATCAATATCCTGCTCAGCACCAGCAGCCCCGCTGCCTGCAGATAACTGATCTGATGCGCGCCAGCGAACAATGTCGGCATCAACCAGTTCCACAGTGCCATCACCGCCCAGGCCAAAGCCGCAAGGCCGATCGCGATCATCATCGCAATCTTCCAGCATTTCGATTTACAGCAATTCATGCCCAATTCATTTCTCCTTTACAGACTGGATACATCAGAAATATGTGGTCTGCGCTAGCCGGCTCGGGAACTTGAAGCAAACCCGCCACGCCTCCATAACCGTGAAGACGATATACAAACAGAAATATTGTATGGATCATGGTCAGACGGAAACAACAACCACTCCTGCGCCGGCAGAAATCATGATTTGCGGGCTCTAACCGCGTGCAAGCTGGCCGGCCAGATACAGAGCAAACAGTCCGGCCAGCGTGGCCATAACGGAAAGCAGCTTGGGATGAGCATGGTGCGTTTCGGGCAGCATGTCGCTCGCACCGATATAGAGGAAGAATCCACAGAATATTGCCAATGCTGGCGCAAGATAATCCGGCGGCAACACGAACAGACTGGTGGACACAACGCCGGCCACGGGAGCGATCGCATCGACTGCCAGCCATCGCCAGGCCAGCCTGCGCGAACCGTTGCCTTTCAGTATCATCCCGACCGTATTGATGCCGTCTGAAAAATCGTGGATCAAAACGGCAACTGCGATTGCAATCCCGAGTCCGGCTGAAGACTGGAATCCGATCCCGATTGCAGCGCCATCCATGAAGCTGTGGATCGACAGGGTGCCCGCGCCGATTTGCCCGCGGTGCCAGGGATTTTCGCAGCCTTCATCGTGGGCTGGACTGAGCAACAGCCAGCGATTGATCACCATGTAACTGGTAAATCCCAGCGCGATGAATACAGCAATGTCGGGTATCCGATGGTAGGAACCCGCCTGCTCGAACGCCTCGGGCATCAGATCGAAAAACGCGACACCAATCACGGCCCCGGCACTGAAACTCAGTATCAGATGCAGACGATCGGTATGTTTCAGTGCGAACATACCGCCCACTGCCGTGAACAGCGCGGCAACAATACTGCATAACAAGGCCGTCATTTATACACTCCCGGGATTCACGGGGCGGATTATACGTGACATTGACGAATGGCCGATGCACCCGGACTTAATACGCGAGGCCCGCCTCTTCATAAAGCAATTGCAGCCGCGTGCGCAGGTGGAGCACTGCATAGCGCTTGCGTGCCAACAGGGTATTCACGCCCACACCGCTTTCCGCTGCCAGTTCCCTGAAGCTGCGGCCATCCAGTTCATGGGCAATGAACACCGCGCGCTGTTCCATCGGCAATTCTTCCAGCGCAGCGGCCAGCTCATCCAGCAATACCCCGCGCGCGTAGCCCGCCTCCGGCCCGGCATCCGCAGACGGCAACATTTCATCCAGCCAATTCCCCTGGTCGTCTTCTCCCGATGATCCGGGAAGCTGCTCTTCCCGCTTCTTGCGGAAACGGTCGATGATCCGATTGCGCGCCACACGGAACAGCCATGCACCGACCTGCTCGATCGGCTCCGGAAGACGGTACGCCGCGACGAATTCATACAGCACATCCTGCAGGATGTCTTCCGCCTCGCTCGCGTCGGTAACCCGCCTGCGGATGAAATTTATCAGACGTCCGCGCTCGCTTGACACGGCGTCAGCGATACGCCTGTTCTGTTCGTCCGTGATCGTGTTATGGCTTAGCGTGATGTCCATTCTGATGCTGACGAGTCAAAATTGAAAATATTGTAATGCGGCAAAACTATCGAACGGGTGCAGCTACCCAGATGCCAGGCGCAATGGCCGTCTGTACAGCAAACGTTTCACCTTCAGACAGAGTGGCGCGGGTTGTCGATATTGCTCATTTCTTGCGTGTTCCGGACAGTTCAAGCGCCACAACGAGTGGCCAGAGAAAAAATGCAAACAAGGCCATCAGCGTCAAATTCCGCACTGCCAGCACAACAAGCGAAAAACCGGTTCTGTCGCCCGGCTGTTTGACCAGCCTGCCTGCCGTTCCAGGCAGGCACTTGTAATCCCAGAGTACCACCAGGCTCATCGCCAGGCCCAGCAAAAAATATGTTTTTATCAGGTACATGTCAGTCCTTCGGGGAGCGCAATGCAGGGTTCATAGACGCTTGCCGGACGCTGCCAGCGCAGCATTCAGGCGTCGCATGATTGCCGCATTCAACTCCCTCGCTTGCGGGCTCCAGCGTTTGGTAATTTGTTCGATTTCGGCAAGAATCCGGGCAGAAGTGTCCTTGTCAGCTATCGACAGCGCCCAGATCGCGTATTCGACGCGCGCCTGAAAACTGCCGTAGCGGGCCAACACCGACTCGAATCCGGCACGCGCCTCGGCATTCCTTCCCACGCCAGCATATGACCGGGCGAGCAGCAGTGATACCGCTTCCCGGCGGAATGCCTGGTCCATATTCTGAATCGCCTCCAGGTGCTCGATTGCCTCCTGGTAGCGTTTGCACTCGACGAAAGCGCGTGCGGCGCCAAACCTGATCTCCAGCGAACTGAGGAATGGGCCATTCAGGCAGACCTCGTAGTTCTTCGCCGCCTCTTCGGTCATGCCCAGTTCAAGTTGCGCTTCTGCCAGGCGAATCTGGTTCTGCGCCGTCGGCAATTGCTCGAAGGCCGCCCGTGCCTCGCGGATTTCCCGCTGCGGATCGAGCGCCCTGGTTGCCGCGGCGAACACTCTTCTGGTGCGGTGGTTGAGGCGAAAGTTCGGCAAATATACTGCAAAGAAGTAGACGATGCTGCCCAGCAGCGGGAAGATGAACAAAATGATCAGCCAATACATCGGCTGCCCGGTACGCACCACGTGTATCGCGAAGAAAACCGCAATAAATACGTGCAACCCGATGCCTGCAAATGTCATATCCACATCGATTCCCTACCGCTCCCTGTTCCAGGACGGATGCATCGTGCAATTCCGGACTGGATACGTCGCTGTTCGCACGGGATATACATGCGCTACGATTCCAGACATGGTCATATCGCGTTGAATTTCCGTTTCAAACAGCGGTGATATTTTCTCGCCACAAGCTGCCGGCGGACCAATATCCATACTCATCGGCTGGTTTGTTGCAGGGCCTCGACGAACACCGTGACCGGCTGTGCGCCGGATATCCCGGATTTTTCATCGAACACGAAGAAAGGCACACCGGTGACGCCGAATTCGGCTGCGCGCAACTCATCGGCGCGCACTGCGTCGGAAAAGGCGTCGCTTTCCAGCATCTCAGCCGCTTCGGCTTCAGCGATGCCGAACTGCGGCGCAAGGGCCGCCAGCGCAGCGCGGTCGCCTACCGGCAACGATTCCGAAAAGTAAGCCTGCATGATGCATTCGGCGGCCTGGTCACCGAGATTTCTGGAATTCGCAAAATGCAGCAGGCGGTGCGCATCGAAGGTATTCCCTGGCCGTGCATCAGACAAGCGATATTCCAGCCCGCTCTCCCGCGCGACCCCTGTCACTCGGGCATTCATTGCCGCCGCCTCTTGCAGGCTCACGCCATATTTGCTCGCCAGTCTTTCCTCCGGCGTGCCCGGATAATGCTGCGGGGCATTCCGGTCCAGTTCGAAGCTGCGCCAGATCACGTTTATCCTTTCGCGTTGACCGAACTGTTCAAGCGCTTTTTCGAAATGCCGTTTGCCGATATAGCACCATGGGCAGATCACATCCGACCAGATTTCAATTTGCATCGCACGCTCCCCAGTTTGATAAGTTTGTACCTTATGTTTGCACCAAATCCGGCACCAGGCCGGCAGGAATATCCAGCACCTAACGGTTAAGCGCCTGCATTTGTGGCGCCGCATAGCGCGTGCCTGCCGCCGCACCCGGGGGCAGGATCCGGTCGAGACGATCGAGATCCCCCTGCGTGAGCTCAACATCCAGTGCGGCGATATTTTCTTCCAGGAGTTTCGGCCGTTTGGTACCCGGGATGGGAACGATGTCCTCCCCTTGCGCCAGCACCCAGGCCAGTGCGAGCTGCGCCGCAGTGCAGCCCTTAACGCGTGCCATCTCCTCGATCTCGTGCACGAGATCGAGATTCCTCTGAAAATTCTCTCCCTGGAATCGTGGCGAATTACGGCGGTAATCGCCGTCTTCAAGATCGTCGATCTGCTTGATCTGCCCGGTCAGGAAGCCCCTGCCCAGAGGGCTGTACGATACAAACCCGATTCCGAGTTCACGTACAGTGGCGAGAATATCGTCCTCCACGTCGCGGCTCCATAATGAATACTCGGTTTGCAGGGCCGCGATAGGATGAACCGCATTGGCCCTTCGTAGCGTCTGCGCGCCGGCTTCCGACAGGCCGAGATAACGGACCTTGCCTGCTCGGACCAGATCGGCCATCGCACCGACCGTATCCTCGATCGGCGTATCGGGATCCACGCGATGCTGATAATAAAGATCGATCACGTCGATACCGAGACGCTTCAGGCTGGCCTCGCAACATTCGCGAACATAGTCGGGGCGTCCATTCACGCCGAGGAACTGGCCTTCACGTCCGCGCATATTGCCAAATTTGGTCGCCAGCATGACCTGGTCGCGCTTGCCGCGGATAGCCCGGCCAACCAGTTCTTCGTTGCGTCCGACCCCGTACATGTCGGCCGTGTCGAGGAAGTTGACGCCAAGCTCAAGCGCCCGGTGGATAGTCGCGATCGAGCCCGCCTCGTTTTGTCCGCCATAGAATTCCGACATGCCCATGCAGCCAAGCCCGATAGCCGAAACCCGCAGGCCGGTCCGGCCCAGTTCACGCTGTTGCATCGCATCCTCCGTCAGTTAATTGTTATGCCAGCCTCGCCGATTTTCATCAGGGATAATCCTGCCGCGTGGGACGAACCATGATGTCGCTGATATGGACGTGTGGCGGTCGTGACACGATGTAGTGAATCGCATTTGCCACATCGTCCCCATACAGCAATGGACCAAATTTTTCATCGAAGTTCCGCACCATGTCTTCACCGTACCCGGCGCCGCCCTGAAACCCGCTGACCACGACGCCGGGCTCAACCAGCGACACGCGTATTCCTCTGGGCCCCAGCTCGCGGCGCAACCCTTCAGTCAGCGCATGCACGGCAAACTTGGTGGCGCCGTATACTCCGCTGAACGGCGAGATGTGTCTCCCTACCACCGACCCGATCACGACAATATCTTTTGCCGACTTGGGATAGGTCGACGGCTGTTCATCGGCCATATTCCGGGCGGCATGTTGCAATAGTGCCAGGGCGCCCGTTACGTTAAGTTTGAGCACTTCCTCGAACCGTGACAGGTCGGCGTCCTTGACCGATCCGCCCAGTCCTCGTCCGGCATTGACGACGACCACGTCGGCGTCCCTCCCAAAGTGATCGGTTGCTGCATCAAACAATTGTTCCGGCAACTTGCCGTCAGATGCATCGCCGGCGATGCCCGTAAAGGCACTCCCCATCTGCTGTTCCATCGCACGCAGCTTTTCATCGTTCCGCCCATTGCCTACGACACCGTAACCACTGGCAACAAATGTTCTCGCGGTCGCCTCCCCGATGCCGGAGGTCGCGCCGGTAATGATCGCGATGCGGGCATATTGACCGGAAGTTCCGGTTTTCTCGTTCATCATAATGTTTCTCCTTTTGCGGTTAAGGATACCCCATCCATCAGTTCGCCAGAAGTACCGGGTGGAATCCAGGCCAATACAACCATAGTTGCAATATCGCCGGCTTCGCCTGTTCGGGATATTAATTCATGCGGCGCCTGCTTAACCTGCCTGAAGTGCACAGGCGTCTGTACTCGAGCCAGGTGATCGCTATTACGAAGAGATCGAGAGCAGAAAGTGCTGCAAGCCATATTGAATGCGTGTGCGTGTAGCGATATAGCTGATAGGCAAGGAACAGCGCGAAAGCGAAGATTGCAACCGGATAAGCCCACAGATATTTGCGGAACAGCGCCCACACCAGGCCGACCTTGACGGCTCCGTGCCACAGCAGGAAGAATGCGGCAAAGGTCTGGGTCCCGCTCGCAAGGTGCTGCACAGAGTGCAGGAGAAGATTCGCAACAATGTCATGCGGATCCGTGCTGAGTTCGTGCAGGGTGATCATTCGCAGCAATCCATCGATCTGCCCGGGATTCACTACAAACAACGCAATACCGCCAATGATTTCGAAAGTGCCGTCAACGGCCTTGCCTATCAGGCCGATATCGAAGAGGAAGTGGACCGTCTTGTCGTTGTGGTGTATTGCCATCTTCATCTTGTCTGGTCAGCAGCTTGCCCGGCAGAAATATTTCCGAATTGCACATTCCGTTGGATATTGCTGCGAGCGGAAGTTCAATGAACAACCTGCTCGTACACAGTAAATGGCTGAAAGGCCGAAATCAATTGCCAGGAGTTTGTCTGGCGACCGATATCGCCAAACCGGATTATCCGCCATCTGAATGAACAAACGATGAGTTAAATCGAGTATCAGCACTCGGAGAATTGCTGCGCATGCGCAATTGTGCACAACTATCTTGCTTGGTGGTCTTTTCCGGCATACCGGGTTGGGAAAGCACGCGAAATCGCGTAAACTACCAGGTCGTTTCAATCAACATGGATGGCATGGAACAGATACGAATACGCGGTGCACGCACCCACAATCTGAAGAATATCAGCCTTGATCTGCCGCGCCACAAACTGGTGGTTATCACCGGCCTGTCCGGTTCAGGCAAGTCCTCTCTCGCGTTTGACACCCTGTATGCCGAGGGGCAGCGTCGCTATGTCGAGTCGCTGTCGGCCTATGCGCGGCAGTTTCTGCAGCTGATGGAAAAGCCGGATGTGGACCTGATCGAGGGTCTGTCTCCGGCAATTGCGATCGAGCAGAAGGCTACCTCGCACAATCCGCGCTCCACGGTCGGCACCGTTACCGAGATCCACGATTACCTGCGCCTGCTGTTCGCCCGTGCCGGAGACCCATATTGTCCGCAGCATGACCTGGTGTTGCAGGCTCAGAGTGTCGGGCAAATGGTCGACCATGTGCTACAGCTGCCCGAAGGCACGCGCATCATGATTCTTTCCCCGCTGGTGGTTGAACGCAAGGGAGAACAGCTTGATCTGTTCGATGAATTGCGCGCGCAGGGTTTCACCCGGCTGCGCATCAATGGCAAGGTATACGAGATCGATGCGCTGCCGGCATTGCAGAAAACCAAAAAACACACCGTCGAGATCGTAGTCGACCGCGTGAAAGTCAGTTCCGAATCCAAACAGCGCCTTGCGGAATCTTTTGAAACGGCATTGCGGCATGCGGAGGGCCGCGCTGTTGCCGTTGAAATGGATAGCGGCAAGGAACATATGTTCTCGGCAAAATTCGCGTGCCCGATCTGCAGTTATTCCCTGCCGGAACTGGAACCCCGCCTGTTCTCGTTCAACAACCCGATGGGCGCATGTCCCAAGTGCGACGGTCTCGGCAGCATCAACTATTTCGATCCCAAGCGCATTGTCGCATTCCCGACGCTCAGCCTGAGTTCCGGTGCAATCAAGGGTTGGGACAGGCGCAACCAGTTTTACCACCAGTTGCTCGCCGGACTCGCCAGACATTACAACTTCGATATCGAGCAATCATTCGAAAGCCTGCCTGACAAGATCCAGCAGGTGATCCTGTATGGCAGCGGCAAGACTGCGATCGCGTTCCAGTACCTGAACGAGCGAGGCAAGCCGACCCTGCGCGAACATGTGTTCGAGGGCGTCGTCAATAATCTTGAGAGACGCTATAACGAAACAGATTCACCCACCGTACGCGAGGAATTGTCCAAATACCTGAACAGCTGCGTTTGCCCTGATTGCAACGGAACGCGTTTGCGCCTGGAGGCGCGCCATGTCCGCGTTGCTGACAGGAACCTGTACGAGATCAGTGCGTTGCCGCTGAGGCAGGCGCTCACTTTTTTCCAGGACCTGAAGCTGCAGGGCCAGAAGCAGGCAATTGCGGAAAAAATCATCCTGGAGATTGCCAACCGGCTGACCTTCCTGAACAACGTCGGGCTGGAATACCTGTCTCTGGAGCGTTCCGCAGAAACCCTGTCCGGCGGAGAAGCGCAACGTATCCGTCTGGCCTCGCAGATAGGCTCCGGCCTGACCGGGGTGATGTATGTGCTCGACGAGCCCTCCATCGGTCTGCATCAACGCGACAACGACCGCCTGTTGACCACGCTGAAAAAGCTGCGCGACATGGGCAACAGCGTGATCGTGGTTGAGCACGATGAAGAAGCGATTCTTGCCGCCGACCACGTGGTGGATATGGGCCCGGGTGCCGGTGAGCACGGTGGGCTGGTCGTGGCACAGGGAACACCAGAGGAAATCTGTGCAAACACTAATTCGCTGACCGGCGAATACCTGACGGGTAAACACACCATCCCGATGCCGAAAAAATCCTTCAAACCCGATCCGGATCGCATGCTGCAAATCGCCGGCGCTTCAGGAAACAATCTGAAAGGTGTCACGCTGAATCTGCCAATTGGTCTGATGGTGTGCGTAACCGGCGTATCCGGCTCCGGGAAGTCCACGCTGATAAATGACACCCTGTACCCCGCCGTTGCTCAACACCTGTACGGCAGCACTACCGAACCCGCGCCATATGCCGAAATCAGCGGACTGGAATTCTTCGACAAGGTAATCAATGTCGATCAAAGTCCGATTGGACGCACGCCGCGTTCCAATCCCGCAACCTATACCGGCTTGTTCACCCCGATCCGCGAACTTTTCGCCGGCGTACCTGCGGCGCGTGAACGCGGCTATGGACCTGGCCGATTCTCGTTCAACGTCAAGGGCGGACGATGCGAGTCCTGCCAAGGCGACGGCATGATCAAGGTCGAGATGCACTTTCTGCCCGATGTATACGTGCCGTGCGACGTTTGTCACAGCCAGCGCTATAACCGCGAAACGCTGGAAATCCAGTACAAGGGAAAGAACGTGCACCAGATCCTGCAGATGACGGTGGAGCAGGCCCATGATTTTTTCAGGCCCGTGCCCATCATCGCAAGGAAGCTGCAGACCCTGCTCGATGTCGGTCTCGGCTACATCAAGCTGGGGCAGTCCGCCACCACGCTGTCCGGCGGCGAGGCTCAGCGCGTCAAGCTTTCACTGGAGCTGTCCAAACGCGACACGGGACGCACGCTGTATATTCTGGACGAACCGACTACCGGGCTGCATTTTCATGACATCGCGCTTTTGCTGAAGGTAATACATAAACTCCGCGACCAGGGAAACACGGTGGTGGTGATTGAACACAACCTGGATGTGATCAAGACGGCAGACTGGGTGATAGACCTTGGCCCCGAAGGCGGGGACGGCGGCGGCCGCATCATCGCGGAAGGATCGCCCAAAGAGCTCGCGCAGAATCAGAACAGCATAACGGGAACATATCTGAAACAGGCTCTCAAAAGATAGGTTGCCGGCTACCTGATGCTGAAAATATCCGAACATATTACGATCCCGGATTCCGAAATTGAACTGATCGCAATTCGCGCGCAGGGGGCAGGCGGGCAAAATGTCAACAAGGTCTCTTCCGCCATCCACCTGCGCTTCGATATTAACGCTTCTTCATTGCCGGAAAGCCTGAAGGAAAGGCTTCGGGAAGTGACCGACCGGCGGATTTCTTCCGACGGGGTGATTATCATCAAGGCACAGCGCTACCGCAGCCAGGACAAGAATCGCGAAGATGCGCTTGCCCGGCTGCAGGCTTTGATCGCAGATGCATCAATTCAACCGAGAATCCGCACCCCGACAAGGCCCACCCGGGCTTCGCAACGAAAGCGTCTCGATGTAAAAACGAAACGCGGACATCTGAAATCCTTGCGCAGCAAGGTTGAGGACTGACTGCCCTGTAAAATGCGAAAAGCCGGTCAACGCCGGCTTTTCTGTCGGGTGCTGATCGCTTGATTATTCTACATCGACCGCAGTTGCGTCAGCAGGCCGGTCCATCAACTCGATCAGGGCCATAGGCGCATTATCGCCCTTGCGGAATCCGAACTTCAGGATGCGCAGATAGCCGCCGTTGCGTGCGGCGTATCGCGGTCCAAGTTCGTCGAACAGCTTGCTGACCATTTCGCGATCACGCAAACGGGAAAACGCCAGACGTCGGTTTGCCAGGCTCGGGGTTTTGCCCAGTGTCAGTATAGGCTCGGCAACACGGCGCAGTTCCTTGGCCTTGGGCAAGGTAGTCTTGATCAGTTCGTGACGCAGCAGCGACACAGTCATGTTGCGAAACATCGCCAGACGGTGACTGCTGGTACGGTTGAGTTTTCTTAAACCTAAACGGTGACGCATGATTAGCCTTTCTAGCTCTTGATTGTTGTGCCGGTTTAAACCGCAGTGACAGGCCAGTTTTCCAGTTTCATACCCAGCGACAAATTGTGCTCGGCAAGTACCTGCTTGATTTCGTTCAGCGACTTGCGTCCCAGATTCGGCGTGCGCAACAGATCATTTTCAGTGTACTGAATCAGGTCACCGATGTAATGGATGCTCTGCGCCTTGAGGCAGTTCGAAGAGCGCGGTGTCAGTTCCAGATCATCGACCGGACGCAACAGGATGGGATCAACCTTGGGAGCCTGGATCTTCTCGATCACCGGCTCGGTGCCTTCCAGCGCGGCAAACACCGAGAACTGGTCTACCAGAATGCGCGCCGCGTTGCGGATCGCTTCTTCAGGGTCGATCGCGCCGTTTGTTTCGATGCTCATCACCAGCTTGTCGAGATCAGTGCGCTGTTCGACGCGCGCGCTTTCAACTGCATAACTGACCCGGTTGACCGGACTGAAAGATGCATCCAGCGCGATATGTCCTACTGCACGGGTCTCGTTGGGAGCAAGCCTGGAAATAGCCGACACGTAACCACGGCCTTGCTCGACCTTGATCTGCATATCCAGTTTGCCGCCTGCAGTGAGGTGCGCAATTACGTGATCAGGATTAATCACTTCGACATCCGCATTGCCGGCAATATCAGCTGCAGTGACCACGCCCTGGCCTTCCTTTTTCAGGGTCAGGACCACTTCCGGCGTGTTATGCAAACGCATAATAACGCCCTTCAGGTTCAGCAGAATGTCCACGACATCCTCCTGAACGCCGTCTATGGTGGCATATTCATGGAGCACACCGGCCATCTTTACTTCTGTCGGTGCAGCACCCTGCATCGACGAGAGCAGTATACGGCGCAGTGCGTTGCCCAATGTGTGGCCATAGCCGCGTTCGAAAGGCTCCATCACCACTTTTGCCTGGGTGTCGGAAATTTTCTGCACGTCAATGATGCGGGGCTTCAAAAATTCATTGTTAGACATATGCTACTCCCGAGGATTACTTGGAATACAACTCAACCACGAGATGCTCGTTGATGGTTGCGGGCAGTTCGGAACGTTGCGGTTTGGCTTTATAAGTTCCCTTGAGTGCCTTGGTATCCATTTCGATCCACTCCGGAAAACCGCGCTGCTCTGCCGCAGCAATTGCTGATTTGATGCGCAGCTGGGTTTTGGATTTTTCGGCAACCTCGACAACATCTCCAGGGCGAACCTGGTAAGAAGGAATGTTCACGCGTTTTCCGTTAACCATCAAACCGTTGTGGCGTACTACCTGACGTGCCTCGGCGCGCGACGCGCCAAAACCCATGCGGTAGGATACGTTGTCCAGCCTGGATTCCAGAGCCTGCAACAGATTCTCACCGGTAATGCCGCGCTGAACGGCCGCTTGTTTATAGGTCAGGCGGAACTGCCGCTCCAGAATGCCATAAATGCGACGGACCTTCTGTTTTTCGCGCAACTGGCCGCCGTATTCGGACTGGCGCATGTTTTTCTTCTGGCCGTGCTGGCCCGGAGGATAGGCTCTGCGTTCCACTCCGCACTTGTCGGTAAAACATTTCTCGCCCTTCAGAAACAGCTTCTCGCCTTCGCGGCGGCACTGACGGCACTTTGCATCAAGATTTCTAGCCAAGATCGACTCCCAATTGTTAGATACGACGCTTCTTAGGCGGGCGGCAACCGTTGTGCGGCACCGGTGTGATATCGGAAATGCTGGTTATCTTGAAACCAGCAGCGTTCAATGCTCGCACAGCAGACTCGCGGCCGGGACCCGGGCCCTTGATGCGCACTTCAATATTCTTTACACCGCATTCGGCAGCCGACTTGCCCACGGTTTCAGCTGCAACCTGCGCAGCAAACGGTGTGCTCTTGCGCGAACCCTTGAAACCGTTCGCACCGCTGGTCGACCATGCCAGTGTGTTGCCCTGGCGGTCGGTAATAGTAACGATGGTATTGTTGAAAGACGCATGAACATGCGCGATACCCTCGGCTACATTCTTTTTGACTTTTTTGCGCACTTTCGTGCTTGGCTTGGCCATACTCTGTTCCTTTAAGGCGTTATAGCAAACTTACTTTTTGGCGCCGGCAATTGCCTTGCGCGGGCCCTTGCGGGTTCGTGCGTTAGTGCGGGTACGCTGGCCACGCACAGGCAAACCGCGGCGGTGACGCAAACCGCGATAGCAACCCAGGTCCATCAAGCGCTTGATGCTCATGGTTGTTTCGCGGCGAAGATCGCCTTCCACAGTGACTTTGGCAACCTGCTCGCGCAGTTTTTCGACTTCAGCGTCGGTCAGGTCTTTCATTTTAGTGGCGCCATTCACGCCTGCCGCCGCGCATATCATCTGCGAGCGTGTGCGCCCAATACCGTAGATTGCCCTTAATGCGATCACAGCGTGTTGGTGGTTGGGGATATTGACCCCTGCAATACGTGCCATGCAGCTACCCTATCTTTTTTTGAAAGTCGAAAATTATAACATCCTGGGCTGGTATTCTCAATCAGCCCTGACGTTGCTTATGGCGCGGTTCGGTGCAAATCACCCGCACCACGCGTTTACGAATCACGATCTTGCAGTGACGGCATATCTTCTTCACAGATGCTTGAACTCTCATTATATTCTCCTTGCCTGCTCTACTATTTTGCGCGGAAAACTATGCGCGCTTTACTCAAATCATATGGCGTCAATTCCACCGTCACTTTGTCGCCAGGAAGAATGCGGATGTAGTGCATGCGCATCTTTCCCGAAATATGTCCCAGTACCACATGGCCATTTTCCAGTTTGATTCTGAATGTTGCATTTGGCAGCGACTCTTCAACTTCGCCTGCCATTTGTATCACGTCTTCTTTTGACATTAGCGTGTCAACCCGCCCTTGAAGTTTGCCTTCTTCAGCAAACCTTCATACTGGTGCGTCATCAGATACGACTGTACCTGCGTCATGAAGTCCATCGTGACGACCACCATGATCAACAGCGATGTGCCGCCAAAATAAAATGGCACGTTCCACTTGATCACCAGAAATTCCGGCAACAAGCACACCAGTGAGATATACACCGCGCCAACCATGGTCAGGCGCATCATTATCTTTTCAACATAATTGGCCGTTTGTTCTCCCGGGCGAATTCCTGGCAAGAACGCACCGCTCTTTTTCAGGTTCTCCGCAGTCTCCTTGGGGCTGAACACCAGCGCAGTATAGAAAAAGCAGAAAAATACGATCGCACCTGCATAAAACAGCACGTAAATCGGCTGTCCGGGCGAAAGCTTATCGCTGATATCCTTTAGCCAGCTCATTCCCGATCCGCTGCCGAACCATCCTGCAATCGTCGCCGGGAACAGGATGATGCTGGAAGCAAAGATAGGAGGAATCACCCCCGCCATATTCAGCTTCAGCGGCAGATGCGAACTTTGCCCGCCGTAAACCTTGTTGCCGACTTGCCGCTTGGCATAATTGACCAGAATCTTGCGCTGCCCTCTTTCAACGAAGACAACAAGTGCCGTAACGGCAATCGCGCCAAAAAACAGTGCCAGAACCAGCGGAATGGAAAACGCGCCGGTACGAGCCAATTCCAGTGTGCTTCCAATAGCACGAGGCAAACCAGCTGCAATCCCTGCAAATATGATCAGGGAAATTCCGTTACCCAGCCCCCGTTCGGTGATCTGCTCGCCCAGCCACATCAGGAACATCGTGCCTGTAACAAGCGTCACCACGGTGGTAAGCTGGAACATCGGCCCCGGATCCAGTACCAGCCCATGCTGGGATTGCAATGCCACCGAAATACCAAAAGCCTGGAACATCGCCAGCCCCAGTGTTCCATAGCGCGTATATTGAGTGGTTTTGCGTCGCCCGGCTTCGCCTTCCTTCTTCAACTGTTCAAGGTGCGGGACTGCCATCGTGGCCAGTTGCATTATGATCGATGCAGATATATACGGCATGATCCCCAGCGCAAATATGGTAAAGCGCGACAGCGCGCCCCCGGAAAACATGTTGAACATGCCCAGTATGCCGTTGCTTTGCGACTTGAACAAATCCGCCAGCACGGTCGGGTCGATTCCCGGCACCGGAATGTGGGCGCCGATACGGAATACCACCAGCGCGCCCAGCAAAAACCACAGCCGGCTGCTCAAGTCGCCGTACTTGCCTTTGCCAACACCCTTTGCAGCTGTACTCATCCGCCGTCCTACTCGGCTATGGTTCCGCCAGCGGCTTCAATCGCTGTACGGGCACCTTTGGTAGCCTGCAAACCCTGCAACTTCACTGCGCGTTTAATCTCACCGCACAGAATCACCTTCACGTTCAGCGCATTTGCATGAACAACTCCCGCCTGCTTGAGTGCCAGCAGATCGATATCGTCTACCGGCATCTTCTGCAGATCCGACAAGCGGACCTGCGCAGTATCATTGCGCGTCATCGAAACAAAGCCGCGCTTCGGCAAACGGCGCTGCAGCGGCATTTGACCGCCCTCGAAACCGACCTTGTGGAATCCGCCAGCGCGTGATTTCTGTCCCTTGTGACCTCGGCCGGCAGTCTTGCCCAGACCGGAACCGATACCGCGCCCTACACGGCGCTTGGCGTGCTTGGCACCTTGTGCTGGTTGAATTTTATTGAGTTGCATTCGTTATGCCTCGCACTTAACCATGTAAAACACTTTGTTGATCATGCCGCGTACGCAGGGCGTATCCTCAAGCTGCACGGTATGGTTGATATGCCGCAGTCCCAGCCCGCGGATGGTGTCCCGGTGCGATTGCTTGGTACCAATCAGGCTTTTGACCTGCGTCACTTTGATTGTCTTGGTGCTTGATTTTGATTTTGTCATGACCTACCCCAGAATCTCTTCAACACTTTTACCCCGCTTGGCCGCAATCTCGGACGGAGAATTCATTGCCGTCAATCCGTTCAATGTGGCTCGCACCACGTTGTAAGGATTGCTCGACCCGATACACTTTGCCAATACGTCACGCACACCCACTGCTTCGAACACTGCGCGCATCGCGCCTCCGGCGATAATTCCGGTTCCTTCTGTTGCTGGCTGCATAAGCACTTTCGCAGCGCCATGCCTGCCAATCACCGTATGTTGAAGCGTGCCGTTCTTCAGGCTGACCTTGGCAAGATTTCGGCGCGCCTCATCCATGGCCTTTTGCACCGCAACAGGAACTTCCTTTGATTTCCCCTTGCCCATCGCAACGCGACCATCACCATCACCGACCACAGTGAGTGCGGCAAAACCCATGATGCGGCCACCCTTGACCACCTTGGTCACGCGATTCACGGAAATCATTTTTTCAATCAGCCCGTCATCACGCTTTTCCTGTTGCTGCATTTTTCCTTGCGGCTTAGCCATCATTCAACTCCAATTAGAACTGCAGGCCATGTTCGCGCGCGGCTTCAGCCAGCGCTTTTACACGACCATGATATCGATTACCAGAACGATCAAATGCAACCTGGGTAATACCAGCGCTCTTTGCCTTTTCGGCTATACGCTTTCCAACCACAACTGCAGCCGCTTTATTGCTGCCGCTTGCCAGGTCTTTGCGAACTTCGGCTTCGATACTGGAAGCGCTTGCAAGCACCTTGCTACCGCATGCCGAAATCACCTGCGCATAAATATGCAAATTTGTGCGATTAATTGCCAAACGAATCGATTTCTTTTCAGCAATGCGTGCACGGGTTTTGCGTGCTCTGCGCTGACGCGCCTGTTTTTTGATCAACATATCTGCCTCAACTATTTCTTCTTGGTTTCTTTCAGAATCACCACTTCATCGCTATAGCGCACACCTTTGCCTTTGTATGGCTCAGGTTCGCGGAAAGCGCGAATTTCAGCAGCAACCTGACCAATTTGCTGCCGGCTGACGCCCTTCAAAACAACCTCAGTTTGTGTCGGCGTTTCAACCTTCACACCGGCTGGCATTTTGTAGGAAACCGGATGCGAATACCCCAAAGTCAGGTTCAGCGTGTCGCCGGCTGCTTGCGCGCGATAACCCACTCCAACCAGGGTCAGCTTGCGCTCGAAACCCTTGCTCACGCCCTGCACCATGTTTGCCAGCAAAGCTCGCAACGTGCCGGACATCGCATTGGCTTGCTTGCTGTCATTAAGCGCTTTGCACAGCAGACTGTCGCCCTCGCGCACCACACCGACATCGGCGAGCAATGATTGTTTCAGGGTACCCAGGGTACCTTTTACCGAAATTTCACCCCTATCCAGCGTTACTTCGACACCGCCGGGTACGATCACAGGATTCTTGGCTACTCTAGACATGCTTACCTCGCTACGCGACGACGCACAGCACTTCACCGCCAATACCATTGGCACGCGCTTTGCGGTCGGTCATCAAACCTTTGGAAGTCGACACGATGGCAATACCCAGGCCGTTCATAACCGCGGGAATGTCATCGGAACCCTTGTATACGCGCAACCCTGGACGGCTTACGCGCTGAATATTTTCAATCACCGGACGGCCGCTGTAGTATTTCAGGCCTATTTCCAACATATGTTTTCCGCCTTCTCCAGAAATGACATTGAAGCCGTCCACATAACCCTCGTCCTTCAGCACTTCGGCTATCGCCACCTTCAGCTTCGACGCTGGCATTGCAACAGATGTCTTTTCCGCCATCTGCGCATTGCGAATGCGTGTCAACATGTCGGAGATTGGATCACTCATACTCATATAATTTCTCCTACCAGCTGGCCTTAACGATGCCGGGAATCTCACCGCGCATCGCGAATTCACGCAATTTGATACGCCCCAAACCGAACTTTTTGAAAGTGCCGCGCGGACGACCCGTCAATGCGCAACGATTACGCAAACGCACCGGGCTGGAATCACGAGGCAGCGCCTGCAATTTGAGGCGTGCATCAGCACGCTCTTCTTCACTGAGGCTTACATTCGATATCGTAGCCATCAGCAACTCACGCTTGGCTGCAAACTTCGCAACCATTTCGCGGCGCTTTTTCTCACGGTTAACAACTGCCTTCTTTGCCATTAGTCTTCCCTCATTTCTTTAATGGGAGTTTGAATGCCAACAGGAGAGCCTTGGCTTCCTCATCGGTTTTCGCAGTGGTGGTAATGGTGATATTCATACCACGCAACGCATCAATTTTTTCGTACTCGATTTCCGGAAATATAATCTGCTCTTTGACGCCCATGTTGTAGTTACCGCGTCCGTCGAATGACTTTCCAGAAATACCGCGGAAATCACGAATACGGGGAATTGCCACGGAAATCAGTCTGTCCAGGAATTCATACATGCGCTCTTTGCGCAGGGTTACCTTGCAGCCGACCGGATATCCTTCGCGAATCTTGAAGCCTGCAATGGATTTCTTTGATAACGTCACTACCGGTTTCTGGCCGGCAATCTTTTGCATGTCACCCACAGCAAATTCCATCACCTTCTTGTCGGCGACCGCTTCTCCAACGCCCATGTTCAGCGTGATCTTTTCGATGCGAGGCACTTCCATGACGGACTTGTAGCCGAATTGCTTCATCAGGTCATTAGCGACCTTGTCTTTGTAAAAACCATACAAACGAGCCATGCTCTTATACCCCTTAAGCGTCTATCACTTCGCCGCTGGACCGGAAAACGCGAACCTTGCGCCCGTCCTCCAGCACTTTAATTCCGACACGGTCACCCTTTTTTGCGGACGCGTTGTATATCGCGACATTCGAAACGTGAATCGGTGATTCCATTTCCACAATCCCCCCTGTAAGGCCTTTTACAGGGTTAGGCTTCTGGTGTTTCTTGACTTTATTGATTCCGCCGACCAACAGGTACTCGCCCAGTACGCGCAATACATTGCCGCGGCTTCCCTTGTCTTTTCCAGCAATTACAATTACATCGTCATTTTTTTTGATCTTGCGCATCATTTTCCTCGACTCGATTCGTCCCTGCCCGTTGAATATTCCGGATTACAGCACTTCCGGCGCAAGCGAAACGATCTTCATGAATTTTTCGGTACGCAACTCGCGCGTCACCGGCCCGAAGATACGCGTGCCGATCGGCTCCAGCTTTGCATTCAGCAACACTGCCGCGTTGCCATCGAATTTCACCAAAGACCCATCAGAACGACGCACACCCTTGGCAGTGCGAACTACCACCGCGCTGTAAACTTCGCCCTTCTTTACACGGCCACGCGGAGCGGCATCCTTGACGCTGACCTTGATGACATCACCAACGGATGCATAACGCCGCTTGGAACCACCCAATACCTTGATGCACATCACGGAGCGGGCACCGGTATTGTCAGCCACATCTAAAACAGACTGCATTTGTATCATTATTTAATCTCCAACTTGTTCCGCTAACAGCGGCCAGTTTTGGAACCCGTATGGGTTAGGTCGCTGCAAGCAGCGATGAAACGAAGCCGCGCATTATAAGCTCATTCAGGAATGACGCAAGCAGAAATTACAATTAATTTGCCGCGCCCTTCTCATGCAACTTGGCGACTCTCCAGCTTTTGGTCTTCGCAAGCGGACGGCACTCCTCGATTGTAACCACATCACCGGCATGAAATTCATTTGCTTCATCATGCGCATGATATTTTTTTGAAACACGAATGATTTTGCCCAGCAAGGGATGTTTTACCTTGCGCTCGACCAGGACTGTTACGGTCTTGTCCATTTTGTCGCTTGTCACAGTACCGGTCAGGGTACGCTTCAGCTTTGAATCGGCAATTGCTTTAGCTTCGCTCATTTCTGTGCACCTTTTTCTGCCAACACAGTTTTTACACGAGCGATATCACGTCGCACCTTGCGAAATTCACTGGTGTTGGTCAATTGTTGTGTCGCAACCTGCATACGCAAACCAAATTGGGCCTTGGTCAAGGACAGCAGTTCGTTTTGCAATTCTGCTGCCGATTTGGCTTTAAGATCACTGGCCTTCATGTTAAGTCCCTACCTGTCTAACTACAAAAGTGGTGGCCAGCGGCAGCTTTGCCGCAGCGAGCAGAAATGCTTCACGGGCCAGGATTTCACTTACGCCGTCCATCTCGTACAACATCTTGCCTGGTTGAATTTCGGCGACGTAGTACTCCGGATTACCCTTGCCGTTACCCATACGCACTTCGGCAGGTTTTTTGGAAATCGGCTTGTCCGGAAAAATACGGATCCAGATACGCCCACCTCGTTTGATGTGGCGCGTCATGGCACGTCGCGCGGCCTCGATCTGACGCGCTGTCAAGCGCCCGCGCGCAAGCGACTTCAGGCCAAACTCGCCGAAGCTCACCTTGTTGCCACGGGTGGCAATTCCGGTATTGCGGCCCTTTTGTTCCTTGCGGAATTTCCTTCTAGCTGGCTGTAGCATGCTTCACTCCCGACTTTTTTGCTTTCTTTTCCGGTTCGGCGGCAACTGGCACAACGGCTTCCTGATTCGGAATCTCACCCTTGAATACCCAAACCTTCACGCCGATTATCCCGTATGTAGTCTTGGCCTCGGATGTTCCGTAATCGATATCTGCGCGCAAAGTATGCAATGGCACGCGGCCTTCGCGATACCACTCGGTACGGGCTATTTCAATGCCGTTTAGTCGACCCGCGCTCATTATCTTGATGCCCTGTGCGCCGAGGCGCATCGCATTTTGCATTGCACGCTTCATCGCACGACGGAACATGATGCGCTTTTCCAGTTGCGCGGTAATGCTTTCTGCAATGAGTTGCGCATCGACTTCCGGCTTGCGAACCTCCTCGATTGCAACATCGACAGATTGCAGACCCATGCGCTTGCGCAATTCTGTGCGCAATGACTCGATATCTTCGCCCTTCTTGCCTATGACCATGCCCGGCCGTGCAGTATAAATCGTCACCTTGGCATTCTTGGCGGGACGCTCGATGACAACCTTTGAAACACCGGCAGTAGCCAGCTTCTTCTTCAGATAATCACGCACCTCAATATCCTTGAGCAGCAAGCCGGCAAAATTGCCGCTGTTGGCGAACCACTTTGAATCCCAGTTTTTACGAACGCACAACCGGTAGCCGGTTGGATGAATTTTTTGTCCCATAATTTACCCTTAGCTCCCTACGCTGACAGTAATGTGGCAAGTTTGCTTTTCAAGGCGATTGCCCTGACCCTTGGCACGCGCCGAGAAACCTCTTCCCGATGCAGCCTTGTCAACGTAGATAACTTTCACTTTCAGTTCATCAATGTCTGCACCATCGTTATGCTCGGCGTTCGCTATCGCGGACTCAAGTGCCTTTTTGATGATAACAGCGGCCTTTTTCGGGCTGAATGTCAGGATATTGAGCGCTTGAGCGACCGGCAAACCGCGAATCTGATCTGCAACCAGACGTCCTTTTTGCGCAGACAGATGAATCCTTTTTGCAACTGCAGTAGTCGTTTTCATCATGCTCCCTTATCTCTTGACCGCTGCTTTTTTATCAGCAGAATGGCCCTTGAAAGTGCGCGTCAGGGAAAACTCACCCAATTTGTGGCCCACCATGTTTTCGGATACGTACACCGGAATATGCTGCTTGCCGTTGTGCACCGCAATCGTCAGACCAACGAACTCGGGCAACACCGTCGAACGGCGCGACCAGGTTTTCACCGGGCGCTTGTCATTGGTCGCTCGCACCGCCTCAATCTTCTTGAGCAAATGAGCGTCTACAAATGGACCTTTTTTAACTGAACGTGCCATATTTATCTACCCCTTAAACCTTAAAGCGACGGCGCACGATCATGCCGCTGGTGCGCTTGTTGCTACGAGTACGGAAACCCTTGGCCGGTACACCCCACGGACTGACCGGATGACGACCGGCAGCTGTTTTGCCTTCACCGCCGCCATGCGGGTGATCCACCGGATTCATGACCACACCGCGAACGGTTGGACGGACACCGCGCCAACGCATCGCACCGGCCTTGCCAACGGAGCGCAGACTGTGCTCGGAATTGCCCACCTCACCCAGGGTCGCCTTGCAATCGATATGCACTTTTCGAATCTCTCCGGAACGCAAACGAAGCTGCGCATAACTGCCTTCGCGAGCCAGCAATTGCACCGAAGTGCCGGCGGAACGCGCTAGTTGCGCGCCTTTCCCGGGCATCATTTCAATGCAATGCACCGTCGAACCGACTGGCACGTTGCGTAACGGCAATGCATTACCCGGCTTGATCGGCGCCTCGGATCCGCTCACCAGGGTTGCCCCAGCTGCCACTCCTTTTGGAGCGATGATGTAACGGCGCTCGCCGTCCGCATAGCACAGCAAAGCCAGATTGGCGCTGCGGTTCGGATCGTATTCCAGACGCTCCACCGTGGCGGGGATCCCGTCCTTGTTGCGTTTGAAATCCACCAGACGATAATGCTGCTTGTGACCTCCGCCTTTATGGCGGGTAGTAATATGGCCATTATTGTTGCGGCCCGCGGTGCTGGACTGCTTTTCAAGCAGCGCCGCAACCGGCTTGCCCTTGTGCAGATCACGATTGACGACACGCACGACGGCACGCTGGCCCGGAGTAGTTGGTTTCAGTTTAATCAGTGCCATGATGATTATCCTTGCTCGCTTGCAGCAAAATTGATTTCCTGGCCCGCCGCCAGACATACGTATGCCTTCTTCCAGTCATTGCGGCGGCCGATGAGACGGCCCATGCGCTTGGCTTTGCCCTTGACGCATGCGACCTGCACATTATCCACGCTCACATTGAACATCATCTCCACGGCAGCCTTGATTTCAGGCTTGGTTGCATCCGTCGCGACGCGAAAAATGACCTGTTCATTTTTTTCGGCAACGTAGGTTGCCTTTTCCGAGATTTGCGGTGCCAGCAGTACGTTCATCAAACGTTCCTTGCTGAATTTCCGGGAGTTTGTTTTCTGGGTACTCATGCGAACATCTCCTCGATTTTAGCGACCGCGTTGCGTGTAACCAAAACATTTGGGAAGCGCACCAGGCTGACCGGATCGGCCTGATTGGCTTCCAGCACCAGCACATTGGACAGATTGCGTGAGGACAGATACAGGTTTTCATCGATGCTATCAGTAATGATCAGCAGACGAAACTGCTTGGTATCGACCCCGAGTCCCTTGATTTTCTGCGCAAACAGTTTTGTTTTGGGCGAATCAACCGTCAGGCTGTCCACGACGACAAGGCGGTTTTCGCTGACCAGCCTGGAAAGGATAGACGCATAACCTGCGCGATACATCTTGCGATTGACCTTTTGCGTATAGTTTTCTTCGGCAGTGTTCGGAAATATCTTGCCGCCCCCACGCCATATCGGACTGGATGCCATACCGGCGCGCGCGCGTCCTGTCCCCTTCTGCTTGAACGGCTTGCGGGTACTCTTGGCGATTTCGCTGCGACCTTTTTGCTTGCTGTTGCCGGCCCGGGCATTTGCCTGATATGCGGTAATCAGCTGGTGAACCAGGTCTTCGTTGTATTCGCGACCAAACAGTTCGTCCGAGGCTTTCAGATTCGCGCTCGATTGACCTTTATCATTGATGACTTTAAGTTCCATTACACACCTGCCTTTACTGCGGGACGCACGATGATGCTGCCGTTGATACTTCCTGGAACAGCACCCTTTACCAGCAGCAATTGACGCGCAACATCAACCCGTACTACCTGCAGATTTTGCACGGTCCGCCGCACATCACCCAGATGACCGGTCATGCGCTTGCCGGGGAAAACGCGGCCAGGATCCTGCGCCATGCCGATAGAACCGGGCACATTGTGCGACTTGGAGTTGCCGTGGGTAGCACGGCCGGATTTGAAATGGTAGCGTTTGATGGTGCCGGCATAACCCTTTCCCTTGGTTACGCCCGTAACATCAACCAGTTGACCGACCTGGAAAATTTCGACGCTGACGGCGGAACCCGACTGCAGTCCTTCCAGTTGTCCAGCTGATACGGTGAATTCTTTCAGTACACTCCCGGCTTCCACTCCCGCTTTTGCGTAATGTCCGGCCGCAGCCTTGCTGACACGGCCGGGACGGCGCGCACCATGCGCCAACTGCACGGCAGTATAGCCATCGGTACCTGCGGATTTAACCTGAGTGACTCGATTGTTGGACACGTCCAGCACAGTCACCGGCAACGAAGATCCGTCGTCGGCAAATACGCGGGTCATGCCAATCTTGCGACCGACAAGTCCTAAGCTCATTTTTATTTCCTCTTGTTAAGGGGTTGACTACAATTGGTCAACCGATTTTCTGATTCTTGTGTAGCTTTAATGCTGGCAAAACACGATGCCAATAAATTCAGTTACTGCAACTTGATTTCCACATCCACGCCGGCTGGCAGATCCAGCTTCATCAGTGCATCCACCGTCTTGTCGGTAGGATCAACGATATCCATCAAGCGAAGATGGGTACGCATCTCGAACTGATCGCGCGAAGTCTTGTTGACATGCGGGGAACGCAGCACGTCGAAACGCTCGATCTTGGTCGGCAACGGCACCGGGCCATTCACCACCGCACCGGTACGCTTCGCAGTTTCGACAATACGCGCAGCCGACTGGTCGATCAAACGATAATCAAACGCCTTGAGGCGTATGCGGATTTTTTGACTTTGCATAATCTTCTCTTGCCTGTATGCGGCAATGCCGCTAATTAAAGAACGAAATCGCGTGGCCAGACCATGGACCCGACCACGCGAGGGCGCGCATTGTAGTACTACTCGATAATCTTTGCAACCACGCCGGCACCGACGGTACGGCCGCCTTCGCGAATCGCGAAACGCAGGCCTTCTTCCATCGCGATCGGGTTGATCAGGCTTACCGTGATGCTGACGTTGTCGCCCGGCATCACCATCT
>JAJDNO010000073.1 GCA_022340615.1 Gallionella sp.
TAAATCAGCAAATGAAAACGACCGCAATGCGGTCGTTTTCATTCAGCTGGTCATTGAGTAAAGATTGAGTAAAGATAGACGAGATACCTCACAAACGGAAATTATTCCTCAGAATATCAGCGACGGTATGACCAGCTTTGATGTAGTAGCCGAAAGGTTAACCAAAGAAGCGCGTCAGCAGGGATATGCCCCAGTCGCTGGATATTCCCGCAAGAATCACGATTAATACAAATATAAAAACCGAAACGATAACGACCATTTTATTCTGCACAATGCTTCCTTTTCCGGGGGGTTGAGCCATAGATTGTATTGTATTAGCGGGTGAGCTTGAAAGAATAATCATTCATCGTGCGGCCTGTGCCTCGTTTTGCATAAGTTGCTTTACATATAACTGCTGCCCCGAGTGCGAGCTGTATCGATTGACGATGCTTCAATGACTGTAAGTGGTCGCTCATATCAATTTCACCTGGAACCACAGGGCTGGCGAAATAACCGTTGATAGCCTGTTGCAGATTACAGAGTAAATTTCCCTTCAAGCGGTACGGACATTTCGGCTAACGCCGGCTGTTATAATGTTTCGTTTGAATGCCGTCAGGGGAAATCTGAAATGAATTTGTCGGGCATAATGATTTTGGTTGGCCTGTTGCTGGTAGGTTGCAGCAAGCAGACTGCGGCTCAGCGCGATGCGCTTGAAAGTACAAAGCCCGGCTATCTGGTGGCGAAGAATTATTGCTCGCAATGCCACTCGTTGCCATTCCCGGACCAGCATCCGCCCGCTGCCTGGCCTTATGTAGTGTCGCGCATGCAAAGTTATATCGAAACCGCGCACAGGAGGATGCCCGATCCCGCGCAACGCAAAGCGATCATTGGATATTTTGAAAAAAATTGACAGGGCGAATCGGATCGATTTTGCAGCGGCAACTGAAATGCGCAGCCGTACTGGCGGCAATAAATAAGCCTGATGCTTGGAACAGCAGGCTTATCAGATTTTCAGTATTGGTTCAGGCGTAATAGCGAAGGTTGGTGGAAAACTTCTGCAAGGCTTCAATGCCGCTGGTTTCGGCGCGATGACACCAGGCCTCCAGGTCCTTTACCATTTGTTCCTTGGTAGCCGTGGAACGTTGCCAGATTGCAATGAGGTCCTGGCGCAGCGTGTAGGCGATATTCAATCTGTGGCTGGTCTGCATGACCAGGCCAAATTTCAGTTTATCCTGCTCGCTCAGAACATTGAGATCCACATGCAGCCAGTGCTTTAACCGCTTCAGGTCGACTTTGCCCAGTCCGGGCATGCGCAGTCTGAGTTCGGCGATTTCCTCTCGATAAGTCTTCTTCAGGGACTTGGCATATTTCGCCATGACTTCATAGCGATTGGCCATCACCGCGTGCAGTGTAGCCAGATCGCATGCGGTTTTTGCGGTATCGAGACGAACCTTGGGAGCGACCCTCCTGATCTTCGCAAGCCCCAGCGCGGCAAGGCTGCGGATGTACAGCCAGCCGATGTCGAATTCGTACCATTTGCTGGAAAGCTTGGCTGAACCGATATGCGCGTGGTGATTGTTGTGCAGTTCCTCACCGCCGATCAGGATGCCCCATGGCACGATATTGGTGGAGGAATCGGCAGGCTGGAAATTGCGGTAGCCCCAGTAGTGTCCAGCGCCATTGATGATCCCCGCTGCAGTCACCGGTATCCAGATCATTTGCACCGCCCAGACGGTGATGCCGATCGGCCCGAACAGCAGCACATCAATGCCCAGCATCAGCAAGATGCCCAGCATGCTGTGTTTTGCGTAAAGGTTGCGTTCCAGCCAGTCGTCCGGGGTGCCGCGGCCGTATTTTTCCAGCGTTTCACGGTTTTTGGCTTCCTTGCGGTACAGTTCGGCGCCTTCCAGCAGCACTTTCTTGATGCCCAGAACCTGCGGGCTATGCGGGTCTTCTGCAGTTTCGCATTTGGCGTGGTGTTTGCGGTGGATGGCGGCCCATTCCTTGGTTACCGTTCCGGTGGTAAGCCAGAGCCAGAAACGGAAGAAATGGCTGACAACCGGGTGCAGGTCCAGCGCGAGATGAGCCTGATGGCGGTGCAGATAGATGGTCACCGAAGCGATGGTGACGTGGGTAAGTGCAAGCGTGATTAGTACATAGCCCCACCAGGGCAGAACGATTAATCCTGAAAACATACAGCCTCCAAATTGCAACTGTGAATTGCAACAGATAATTATTGAAATGTAAACAATTGTACAGAAGCAAAAGCAGCCGTGGGAGACTAAATTCGTTCTAATATTGCTGCAAAAAACCCATCCGTGTTGTGTACATGGGGGCGGAGTTCCAGATAATCAATGGCTTCCAGAGAAATCTTCTGTTGCCGTAATGCTTCGCTCGCCGGGCGCAACGCAAAATCAGGGTGGCTGGCGAGGAAAGCTTGCACGATTTTCTGGTTCTCTTCCGGCAGGATGCTGCACGTCGCGTAGACCAGGCGACCTCCCTTTTTTAACAACCGGCTGGCTGAGGCGAGGATTGCGGCCTGTTTCCGGGTGAACTCCTCTATGCTGCCGGGTGACTGGCGGAATTTCAGGTCGGGATTGCGGCGCAGCGTGCCCAGCCCGCTGCACGGTGCGTCCACCAGCACACGGTCGATTTTTCCGGCCAAGCGCTTTACCTTGAGGTCGTTTTCGTGAGCGATCAGCATCGGCTGGATGTTGCTGGCGCCGGAACGCTTCAGGCGCGGCTTGAGGTTGGCCAGGCGCTTTTCAGAAACGTCCATGGCATACAAGCGGCCTTGCGAGTTCATCATCGCGGACAGCATCAGCGTCTTGCCGCCGGCGCCGGCGCAGAAATCCACCACCATGTCGTTGCGTTTCGGGGCGAGCAGAAATCCGAGCAGCTGGCTGCCTTCGTCCTGCACTTCAATTTTGCCCTCGGTGAATAGCGGGTCGCGATTGAGCGGGATCTTTTCCTTGAGGCGGATGCCGACCGGAGAGAAGGGCGTGGCACTGGCCTCTATATTCTTGTCTTGCAGCTGCTGCAATACTTCGTCGCGCTTGGCTAGCAGGGTGTTGACGCGGATATCCAGCGGAGCACCCTGCTGCATGGACATTCCGATCGCGAGGATGTCGTCATCGGAATAGCTGGCACGCATCTTCTCCACCAGCCATTCGGGAAATTCGGCCTGCACCGGTAATGGCTGGTCTTCTATCCTCAGGCCTTTTACGGTGGGCAGCCATTCTTTCTCGTCCCGCTTCAACACAGGTTCAAGTTCGCGGATGTTGTAGCCGCCGAACCTGAACAGCCAGGCGAGCGCCATGCGGCGGGGGGTGGGATTGCCGTCACATGCTTGTTCCAGCAACATGCGGTGGCGCAACACGCCGAATACGGTCTCGGCAACCAGTTCTCGCTCGTTTGAACCGATGCGCTGGTCCTTGAAGAAATATCGCAGTGTGGTATCCGCGGGATGGGCCAGCGGCAGGATCGCACGCAGCGCCTGGATGACGATTTCTATCCTGTATTCGGTTATCAGCATGGGGAAGAGTCAGGTAAATCAGGCGTGCAGTTTAACAGGGTTGCCCGTGCGAACGATCATTCGTCGGATGCGCGTATGCTCGATATCAGAAATTCCTCAGTAACCGCTCCAAGGCCGTCATGGCGGCGGAATCTGACCGGCAGCAGCCGGTATTCCAGTCCCAGCCAGATTTCAAAAAATGGCTCTCCATCGTTATGCATCTGAATCAGGTGCAGCGCGCGCAACTTCCCCATCGGCGTATCGATATTTTCCTTCGAGCCGATCTCGATCTGGTATTGATGGAGTTGTTCGCCATCGCTGACGGGCAACAGGAAAGATTCAACACCCATCGGGAGTTTTGCGAGCTGGTACAGAAAACTCAACGCGTCCTGGGCGTTTTCGGGCAGCGCGGTTACGCCGCCGTTCGAGTTAAGCAGTTTTCCTGCCGCGCGGTCGAACGTGACCCGCAAGCTTTGCTTGCCTTTGCGGGTGATTGATTGTTCCTCGAATATGTCGGGTTGCAGATCGGTTTCGGTTATATTTCCACGGCTGTCCTGGATAATCCGAGTGCTATTGCGCAGGCTGGTCAGCCCGGCAGTTTGTTGCACTGATTCCAGGTTGTACCGGCCATCGTGGATATCAAACTGCTGGCGAATCTCGCCCGTCATTAATCGACCGGAGCCCTTGTATACGGAAAAAGCGAGCTGCAGATGTTTGGGGAAAGGCTCGGCCGCCGTCCTGAATCTGGTCTTTTTCATCGGAGCCATGGACTCGTTTGCCGAATCGGTCGATTTTTCTTCTGCAGAACGGTTCACGCCTTTCGATGGGACCGGTTTCGCAGCTTCCGCACGCGTTGCTAGCAACTTGACGGGTTGCGCCAGCGGCTCCAGCCTGACCGAGAGCGGCGGCAATTGCACGCCGGGCTGTGGCAAGGTGATATAGGGCAGCCACAGTATCGAGGCATGAATCAACAGCGACAGTACGATGGCCAGTGCTATGCGGCCGCCGGGAGTACGAATGGTTGCGATCACGGATTGGTAACGATCCTGGTCAATACCTGCGAGAGCTGGCCGCCGTCGGGATCGGTGATCACGATCTTGTACGGGAAATCGGTGTGCTTCCCGGCCAGCCAGATTTCGGTGCGGTTGGAGCCTTTTTCCGGAACACTTGCGATATACAGCGCGTCGAAACTGCCGAGCGGAATCGTCAGGCGACGGTCATGCGCAACGGTGTAATTGTAGATATCCAGTTTGTCGCCATTGGTCATATGGAAATTCAGGGTGTCGGTATTTCCCAGCGACAGGAACAGGAACTGGTACATTGCGCTCAGGCGGTCCTGGGTGTCATCCGGCAGGGGCATCACCCTGCGCTGATTGTGCCCGATCAGGGTCAGCTGCATCTTGTTCCAGTTGAATGTCGCGCTGCGATTCCGGTCCTCGTCGCCCTCGCGAACATCGCTGAAATTCAGCGGTTTCAGCCCGTGGGCGTCGACCAGCCCGCTGCTGCGCAGGATGATCCTGCCCCGCCTGAATATGGCAAGCAGGCCCGTGGCGCGCGTGGTGCTGACGATCGTATAGCGGTTGTCCTTGCTGATTGAAAATACTTCATCGACCTGGCCTATTTTGATGCCGGCCTTGTAAATCCCGTAGCTGGCCCGGATGCTGCCTGGCGCTGCCGCGAACGAAGGTCCGGCAACAATCAGCATCAGACAGGCAAAAAATCCCGGGAGACGTTTCATGTTATTCGAGGCTGGGGCTGACCAGCGCAAAACCGGACTGTTCGCGATTCATGAATTTCACTCTATCGTGCTCGTCCAGGATAATTTTTCCGCTGCATAGCCATTTGATGGCTTGCGGGTAAATGCGGTGTTCCTGGCTCAGCACGCGTGCCGCCAGAATTTGTTCGGTGTCGTCACGCAACACCGGCACTGCGGCCTGGATGATGATAGGGCCGTGGTCGAGGTCGGGTGTGACGAAATGGACCGTGCAGCCGTGTATCCATACCCCATCCTGCAGCGCACGTGCGTGGGTGTTGAGTCCTCCATAGGCCGGCAATAGCGAGGGATGGATATTGATCAGCCTGCCGTGATAGCGCGACACGAAACCATTGCTGAGGATGCGCATGAATCCTGCAAGCGCGACAATGTCGGGTTGGAACGCATCGATCGCCTGCGCCAGCGCAGCATCGAAACTGTCGCGGTCCGCATAATCGCGGTGTTCGACGATTGCGACAGGAATGTCATGAGCACGGGCGATATCCAGGCCTTCCGCGTCGGCGCGATTGCTGACCACCGCAGCGATCCGGCAAGGCAGCCCGGCATCCAGCAGTGCCTGAAGATTGCTGCCGCGACCGGAGATCAGGATGACCAGTTGTTTCATGGTGAATAGACAGTTGGCAAATCAGCCGACCTGCGTTTGCGCCTCGTTGCCGACGCGCGTGCGTATCGTTCCGATCACGGTGGCGCGCTCGCCGGCTGCGTTCAGCTGTTCCAGTGCCGCAGCTTCATCATGCTTGCCTACCACCACGACCATGCCGATGCCGCAGTTGAAAGTCCGGTACATTTCCTGCGGGGCGATGTTGCCCATTTCGCGCAGCCAGTCGAACAGCACGGGCGTGTGCCAGGCCTTGCCGTCCAGCTGGGCGACCATGTTTTCCGGCAATACGCGCGGCACGTTTTCCAGCAGGCCGCCGCCGGTGATGTGCGCCATGCCCTTTACGGTGATCGATTTCATCAGACCCAGCAGTGGTTTCACGTAGATGCGCGTCGGTGCCATGATCAGGTCGGCCAGCCTCTTGCCATCCAGTGATTGTCCGAGATCGACGTTGCGGGTGCTGATGATCTTGCGCACCAGCGAATAGCCGTTGGAATGCGCGCCGTTCGACGCAAGGCCGATTACCGTGTCGCCCGCGCTGATGTTCGCACCGCTGATGATCCCGGATTTTTCCACCACACCGACCGCGAATCCCGCAAGGTCGTATTCTCCGGCCGGATACATGCCCGGCATCTCGGCAGTCTCCCCTCCGATCAGCGCGCAACCAGCCTGCTCGCAGCCGAACGCAATGCCCTTGATGACCTCGGTGGCAGCTTCAACGTCGAGCCTGCCGCACGCGAAATAATCGAGGAAGAACAGCGGTTCCGCGCCCTGCACCAGAATGTCGTTCACGCTCATTCCGACTAGGTCAATGCCGACCGTGTCGTGGCGGTTCAGTTCGAACGCAAGCTTGAGTTTGGTCCCGACACCGTCGGTGCCGGACACCAGCACCGGTTCGCGGTACTTTTTGGAAATCTCCACCAGCGCACCGAATCCGCCGATGCCGTTGAGCACTTCCGGACGCATGGTGCGCTTGGCGAAGGGCTTGATGTTTTCGACCAGACGGTCGCCCGCATCCATGTCCACACCTGCATCCCGGTAGGTCAGCGGCCCGCTGTCGGCGGGCGAAGGATCGTTGGTCGGCTTATTCAAGTTGAGTTCTCGCTTTCTTCAGGATAAAGTGCTATACGAATTTGCACGAATTTTACCCGAAATGACCCTGTCCCGCTTTGC
>JAJDNO010000023.1 GCA_022340615.1 Gallionella sp.
CACCCGCAACGGCACGACGTGGACGCAGCAAACCAAGCTTTTCGATACTTATGCGACTGGAGCTAAACAAGGCTCCTCGGTCGCGCTAAGTGCCGATGGTACTACCGCCGTGGTCGGGGGATATGCCGATAGCAGCAGCGCCGGGGCAGCCTGGGTGTTCACCCGCAGCGGCACGACGTGGACGCAGCATGGCAGCAAGCTCGTCGATACTAATGCGACTGGCGCTTGGCAAGGCTACTCGGTCGCGCTGAGTGCCGATGGCAATACCGCATTGGTCGGCGGGTCTCACGATAATAACAACACCGGTGCGGCCTGGATCTATATTCCCTGAATTGTGTTGACGGTGTGCTACACCATCCTCAACAGGGCTAGTTTCCGCGGCACTCGCATGTGAATTCTCAAAGTCCTAACAGTGCAGTCAACCGGACACCAAACTACTACGTAGTTTGGTGTCCTGCGCTGAGCTAAGGTGCCGGCAACTTCCAACATTAGTCAATAAAAAAACGGGAACAGCCTGGTGAGAAAAGTCACCCCAAAGTCCCCATCGAAATGAAAAAGGAGTCAGGCCTTTAGCCTAACTCCTTGATTTGTTGGTGCGCCCGGAGCGATTCGAACGCCCGACCCCTTGGTTCGTAGCCAAGTACTCTATCCAGCTGAGCTACGGGCGCGCACTTTTGTTACCTTGGCGGAGAGGGAGGGATTCGAACCCTCGATACAAGTTTAAGCTCGTATGCGCCCTTAGCAGGGGCGTGCCTTCGACCTCTCGGCCACCTCTCCGAAGGCCGCGCATAATAGAGTAACACACCTGAAAGGTCAAACGATTATGCTTCTTCCTGGTCCAGGCCGAAGGCCTTGTGCAGTACGCGCACGGCAAGTTCGAGGTATTTCTCGTCGATGACCACGGAGATTTTTATCTCCGAGGTCGAGATCATCTGAATGTTGATTCCCTCTTCTGCCAGGGTGCGGAACATCTTGCTGGCGATACCGACATGAGAGCGCATTCCGACTCCGACAACCGAGACTTTGGCTGCCCTGCTATCGCCGATCACTTCGCGCGCACCAATGTGCGGTTGCACTTTGCTCTTCAGGATGTCCATCGCCTTGGCATACTCGTTTCTATGCACAGTGAACGAAAAGTCAGTGGCGCCATCTTCGCCGACGTTCTGGATGATGATATCCACGTCGATATTGGCGTCGCTAACCGGCCCTAAAATCTGGTAGGCAATCCCCGGTTTGTCGGGCACGCCCATCACGGTGATTTTTGCTTCATCGCGGTTGAATGCGATCCCGGAAATGATTGCTTGTTCCATTTTGTCGTTATCCTCAACAGTAATCAGCGTGCCCTCGCCTTCTTCTTCAAAACTCGACAGCACGCGCAGCTTGACCTTGTATTTACCCGCAAATTCCACCGAACGAAGTTGCAGCACCTTGGAACCCATACTGGACATCTCGAGCATCTCCTCGAAGGTGATGCTCTTCAGGCGGCGCGCCTCGGGAACCACACGCGGGTCGGTGGTGTATACGCCATCCACATCGGTATATATCTGGCACTCGTCGGCACGCAGCGCGGCTGCGATCGCCACGCCCGTGGTATCCGAACCACCGCGACCCAGCGTGGTGATGTTGCCGTGTTCGTCCACGCCCTGGAATCCTGCCACCACAACAACACAGTCTTTTTCCAGATCGCCCATGATGTTCTGTTCGTCGATACTGACAATGCGCGCCTTGGTATGGGCGCTGTCGGTCAGTATCTTCACCTGCGCGCCGGTGTAGCTTTTGGCTTTTACCCCATGTTCCTTCAGCGCCATTGAAAGCAGGCCGATGGTGACCTGTTCGCCGGTTGAAATGATGACGTCGAGTTCGCGCGGATCAGGATGCTTCTGGATTTCGTGGGCAAGGGCCACCAGACGGTTGGTTTCGCCGCTCATCGCGGAGACCACGACCACCACCTGATTTCCGAGTGCCTTGAATTTGGCAACGCGCCGTGCCACATTCTTGATGCGGTCTGGACTTCCGACCGATGTGCCGCCGTACTTCTGAACTATGAGTGCCACGTTTTATCCACGCATGACTTGAAAAGAGGCGGGATTTTAGCTCAATTGGCGCAAAAAAACGAGGTCGGTCAGGTAACTGATTTGCTAAACTCGGGCCGCCTGACACGCCCATCCGGAAGAAAAATGACTGAAATCATTGCACGCGAATTTCCTGCAGCCATTGCGCAACACCTGCAAACAAGCGGATGTTCTCCTGCCATGGCAAGGATTTTTGCAGCGCGCGGAATCACGGACAGCACACAGCTGGAAACCTCCCTTTCCGGACTGCTGCCCTTTGACAGCATGAAGAATGTCACCGCAATGGCACGCTTGCTGGCCGATGCGATCGCGGCACAAAAAAAGCTGATGGTCATCGCGGACTACGATGCGGACGGCGCGACTGCCTGCGCAGTGGCGGTTCGCGGCTTGCGCGGCTTCGGCGCGCAAATCGATTTCATCGTGCCGAACCGCTTCGAATACGGTTACGGTCTGACGCCTGAAATCGTGCTCCTTGCCGCGCAATCCGGTCCGGATATCCTGATCACCGTGGACAACGGCATCGCAAGCGTGGATGGCGTGGCCGAAGCCAACCGGCTGGGCATGCAGGTCCTGGTCACCGACCACCACCTGCCCGGCGACACCCTGCCGGATGCTGCCTGCATCGTCAATCCCAACCAGCCCGGATGCAAATTCCCGAGCAAAAGTCTGGCCGGGGTTGGCGTGATGTTCTATGTGCTGCTCGCATTGCGCGCCGAACTGCGCGCCCGGGAACAACTGCCCGAAGAGCGAGGGCGGAAACTGGTCGAGTTGCTTGACCTGGTCGCGCTCGGCACGGTTGCCGACGTGGTCAGACTGGACCAGAACAATCGCATTCTGGTGCAGCAGGGGCTGCAGCGCATCCGCGCCGGGCGGACGTGCGCCGGAATCAGCGCCTTGCTGCAAGCCGCAAAAAAGGATCCGGCGCGTGCATCCAGCCAGGATCTCGGCTTTACGGTCGGCCCGCGCCTGAATGCGGCCGGCAGGCTGGACGACATGAGCCTGGGTATCAACTGTCTGCTGACCGATGATGCAACAACCGCAATGGAAATCTCGACAAAACTGGATGCGCTCAATCGCGAGCGGCGCAGCATCGAAACCGATATGCAGGACCACGCGCTGGCGTCGCTGGAAGGGATCGATCCGTCCGACAACTTCAGTCTCGTGTTGTTTGACCAGTCCTGGCATCAGGGCGTGATCGGGATACTCGCCTCCCGGCTCAAGGATAGGTTTCATCGCCCGACCTTCGCATTCGCGAAGTCCGTCAATGGCGAAATAAAAGGTTCCGGTCGCTCGATCGCCGGACTTCATCTGCGCGATGCGCTCGATCTGGTCAGCAAACGCCACCCTGCACTGATCAGAAAATTCGGCGGGCATGCCGCTGCGGCTGGCTTGAGTCTCGCCGAATCCGATTTCGGGGAATTTGCCGTTGCGTTCGAAAAAGTCGCAGGCAGCCTGCTCGATCTGAACGACCTCGCGCGCCGCATCGAAACCGACGGCGCGCTGGAGCCCGCCGAAATGAATCTGGAAGTCGCCCGGATGCTGGAAGGACAGGTGTGGGGGCAGGGCTTCCCTGCGCCGCAATTCAGCGATGATTTCATCGTCAGGAACCAGCGTGTGGTCGGCGAAAAACATTTGAAGCTCAAGTTAAGTACACCGGGCCTGTTGATCGATGCGATCCTGTTCGGACACAACGAGCCCCTCCCCGACCGGATCCATGCCGTGTACAGCCTGAACGTCAATGAATACAATGGCACGCAGAGTTTGCAGCTGATCGTTCGTCACTGGCAGAAAGCAGAGCGTCAATAATGGAATCACTGCTTGTACTCAACAACGGCATCGAAAGCTGGCCGCAGTTCCTGACCAGTCTCGCCATCGGTTTGCTGATCGGGCTGGAACGCGAGCGCAATCCATCGGCCAGGGCCGGATTGCGCACGTTTGCACTGGTCGCGCTGTTCGGCACGCTGTCCGGGCTGCTCTCGGCCAGACTCGATTCTCCCTGGCTGCTGATCGCCGGCCTGCTTGCCGTGGCCGCCATGATCATCGCGGCATACCACAACAAGCGCGCCGAAGAAGGCGACCCGGGAACAACCACCGTGATCGCCTTGCTGCTGTGCTATGGGTTGGGCGTGTTGACCTGGTACGGGATGTCCAAACTCGCGGTGATGCTGGCCATCGCGGTCACCGCGCTGCTCTATTTCAAACCCGAGCTGCGCGGAATGTCGCAGCGCCTGACGCGCAGCGACCTGGTTGCAGTGCTGCAATTTTCCGTGCTGACCTTCATCGTGCTGCCGATATTGCCAGACCAGAATTTCGGCCCGTACAACGCATTCAACCCGCACCAGGCCTGGCTGATGGTGGTGCTGATCTCCGGCCTCAGCCTGGCCGGCTATGCCGCGCTGCATCTGGTAGGAACCCGCTATGGCGCACCGCTGCTGGGATTCTTTGGCGGCCTGGTTTCCAGCACCGCGACCACGCTGCTCTACGCCAGGAACAGCAGAAGCAATCCTGCAATGACCCAAATCGCCGGCTCGGTCATCGTGATTGCCAGCATGGTGGTTTTGCTGCGTCTGCTGGTGCTCAGTTCGGTAGTCGCCTATGGCGCGGTGCCCGGACTGATGCCGGTGCTCGCAAGCGGATTCCTGTTCGGCCTGGCGGTCGCGCTGTACAGCTGGCGTACCAGGTTCAAAGCGACCAAGCTCAGCATTCCGGAAACGCCGAATCCCGCCGAATTGCGCACTGCCTTGAGCTTCGGGCTGCTCTATGTGGTCGTATTACTGGGTGCGGCATGGATGCAGGATTTTGCCGGGAGCCGCGGGCTGTACGCAGTGGCCGTGGTATCCGGGTTGACTGATGTCGATGCAATCACGCTTTCCAGCCTGCGCCTGTTCAATCTCGGGCAATTGAGCGAGCATCAGGCCATCACCTCGATCGCGCTTGCCTTCATTGCCAACCTCGCGTTCAAATTGGGCATGGTGATCTTCATCGGCGGAAAAAATCTCGCGAAATTTGTTGCTGCCGGCTTCGGCGCAATCGCGTTGGGAGTGCTGATCGGGCTGGTTGCGTTATAATCCGGCCCTTCTCAAGCAAGCGACAAAGACACATCATGGAAGCCGAACAACTGAATACCCTCTCCAACCAACTGCACGACCTCGGTCTGCGCAGTGCCGAATTACGGAGGTATCTTTGACTTCGATGCGAAAAAGGAGCGTCTGACCGAGGTATCGGAACTCGCCGAAGATCCCGCCATCTGGCAGGATGCCAAACGCGCCCAGGAACTTGGCCGCGAACGCAAAATGCTGGAAGACGTGGTGCACGGTCTCGGCAAGATCCAGCAGGATCTTTCCGATGCGGCAGAGCTGTTCGAGATGTCCCAGGCGGAAAATGACGACGCAAGCCTGAACAGCACCGCCTCTGACATCCAGGACATCGAGAAGCGCATCGAGGCGATGGAATTTCGCCGCATGTTCTCGCACCCGATGGACCCGAACAACTGCTTCATCGATATCCAGGCCGGCTCAGGCGGGACCGAAGCGCAGGATTGGGCGGCCATGCTGCTGCGCATGTACTTGCGCTACTGCGAGCGCAAAGGCTTCCAGGTCGAAGTGCTGGAACAATCCGACGGCGAAGTCGCAGGCATCAAGGGCGCATCCCTGAAGGTCAGCGGCGAATTTGCCTATGGCCACCTGCGCACCGAGACCGGCGTGCACCGACTGGTGCGCAAATCGCCGTTCGATTCCGGAAACCGCCGTCATACCTCGTTCTCCAGCGTGTTCGTCTATCCTGAAGTCGACGAGTCTATCGAAGTCGAGATCAATCCGGCCGACCTGCGCGTTGACACCTATCGCGCCTCGGGCGCCGGCGGTCAGCATATCAACAAGACCGACTCCGCGGTGCGCATCACCCACCTGCCCACCAACATAGTGGTGCAATGCCAGAGCGACCGATCGCAGCACCGCAACCGTGCCGAGGCGATGGCGATGCTAAAATCCCGGCTGTATGAAGAAGAGCTGCGCAAACGCAATGCCGAGAAACAGGCGATGGAAGACGGCAAGACCGACATCGGCTGGGGACACCAGATCCGTTCCTATGTGCTGGACCAGTCGCGCATCAAGGATCTGCGCACCAATTACGAGGTCGGCAATACCCAGGCCGTGCTGGACGGCGACCTGGATGACTTCATCTCGGCCAGTCTGAAGCAAGGCGTTTAACCAGAGTTGAAAAATTGAGATCAGATATGAGCAACGAGCCGACTACACCACTACTTGACGAGAACCAGATCATTGCGGAACGCCGCGGCAAGCTGAATGCGATACGCCAGGCTGGCGTGGCTTTCCCGAACGACTTCACGCGCACTCACCTGGCCGGCGACCTGCACGGCGAGTTCGGCGAGAAGTCCCATGACGAACTGGAATCATTGCAGATCCAGGTCGCAGTAGCGGGACGCATGATGCTGAAGCGGGTGATGGGAAAGGCGAGCTTTGCGACGATCCAGGACATGAGCGGACGCATCCAGCTTTTCATCAGCAACAACGACACCGGCGAGGAAGCGCACAACGCTTTCAAGCATTACGACCTCGGCGATATCCTCGGCGCTGCAGGCGTGCTGTTCAAAACCAAGACCGGCGAGCTTTCCGTGCGCGTTACGCAAGTCCGGCTGCTGACAAAGGCGCTGCGCCCACTGCCGGAAAAGTTCCACGGCCTGTCCGACCAGGAACAGAAATACCGCCAGCGCTATCTCGATCTGATCACCAACGAGGATGCGCGCAAGGTTTTCGTGATGCGCACGCAGATCGTTCAGGCGATACGCGAATTTTTCATCCGCAACGGCTACCTTGAAGTCGAGACGCCGATGATGCACCCGATACCCGGGGGCGCCGCAGCCAAACCTTTCGAGACGCACCACAATGCGCTGGACATGAAGATGTATCTGCGCATCGCGCCGGAACTTTATCTGAAGCGGCTGGTGGTCGGCGGTTTCGAGAAGGTGTTCGAAATCAACCGCAATTTCCGCAACGAAGGCCTGTCCACTCGCCACAATCCGGAATTCACGATGATCGAATTCTACGAAGCCTATCGCGATTACAAATACCTGATGGATTTCAGCGAAAACCTGTTCCGCGAGGTCGCACAGAGAGTTCTGGGCCGTACGCAGATCAGTTACCAGGGCAAAGAGATGGATCTGGGCAAACCGTTCCACCGCCTGACCATGGTGCAGGCGATCCAGAAATATCATCCGCAATTCTCGACTCAACAGCTCAATGACCGCGAGTTCCTCATCGCCGAACTGCAGGACCTCAAGGCGAAATACAAACCGGAAGACGGCATCGGCGGACTGCAGCTGTCGCTGTTCGAGGAACTGGCCGAGGCGCTGTTGTTCGAGCCGACATTCATCATCGACTATCCGGTGGAAGTATCGCCGCTGGCGCGCAGCAGCGACACGAATCCAGGCACCACCGAACGTTTCGAGCTTTTTATCGCCGGGCGCGAGATCGCAAACGGATTTTCCGAATTGAACGATGCGGAAGACCAGGCCGCACGTTTTGATGTCCAGGTCGCAGCGAAGGAAGCCGGCGATGAGGAAGCGATGTTCAAGGACAACGACTATGTGCGCGCGCTGGAGTATGGCCTGCCGCCCACCGCCGGCGAGGGTATCGGCATTGACAGGCTGGTGATGCTGCTAACCGACACCACCAGCATACGTGATGTGATACTGTTCCCGCACATGCGGCCGGAGTAAACCAGCCCGATTTCATCAGCGCATCGTCCGCGCCGTTCGTCGCCGCCTGGCATGACTATTGATATGGAGCAGGACCGCAATGCTGGATAACAACACGCAATCCCGCCTTCTGCTGCAATACCCGATGCTGCGCGAGCTGCCCACCGCCGACCAGGACGAACTGGCCGCAGCGGCGAGCGCGGTGAGCATCCCCGCGGGGACGGTCATTTTCGATGAAGAGCAGACTTGCAATGGGTTCCCGATGCTGCTGTCAGGCAACATCCGCGTCGTCAAATCGGCGCCGAACGGCCGGGAATTGCAGCTTTACCGGGTAATGCCGGGAGAGAGCTGCATCCTCACCAGCAGCTGCCTGCTGGGCAACACGCGCTACCATGCGCGCGGAATCGCGGAACAGCCGCTGGAAATGGTGCTGCTGCCAGCAGCCGCCTTCCATGCGCTGCTCGAAAAGCAGGAAGCGTTTCGCGGCCACGTGTTTCACCTGTTTTCCGATCGCCTCACCGACCTGATGCAACTGGTATCGTCAGTGGCCTTCCAGAAACTCGACCAGCGCCTGGCGACGCTGCTGGTCAACAAGCCCAACCCTGTCCACGCCACCCACCAGGCACTGGCCGACGAACTGGGCAGCGCACGTGAAATCGTCAGCCGCCTGCTCAAGGTTTTTGCCGAGCAGGGCTGGGTCAGGCTGGGGCGCGAACAAATCGAAATTGTCGATGCCGCCGAGCTGAAGCGGTTTTCCAGCCTGTAGTTCAGGCCTGATGCCGATTCCGGAATTCTGTATGTGATCTTTATCACAGACAGATCGGTATATTTGCTCTATTTTGCGTACTCTGAATCCCATGCAAGGAGAAAAAAATGAAAGTCAACGAAGGAACAATCGATCGCGTATTGCGCGTCGTTGTCGGCCTGGTCTTGATCGGCCTGGCTGCATCCGGCACTGTCGGCGTGTGGGGCTATATAGGCGTGGTTCCGTTGCTGACTGGACTTGTCGGAATCTGCCCGGCATATGCCCTGTTCGGCATCAACACCTGTCCGATGAAGAAAACATAATTCGTCTTCCTCCCGATTCCCGGCGGCTGCAACGGCTGCCGGGGTTTCTTAGCCCTTCATCCAGCTCGCAACACCTACCGGCCCGGCTTTACAAACGCGGATCCGCTGCATTACATTAACAGCATGAAACTGTTAATGCTGCTATTCGCGTTGCTGCTTGGCGCATGCGCTTCCACCAGCGACAACCTGCCGTCGCATCAGGCCTACAGCCCACCGACAGCCAGAAAACTCACTGCCTATGCACGCAGCCTGATCGGAACGCCGTACAAGTACGGCGGGTATTCTCCCAAAGCCGGTTTCGATTGCAGCGGATTCGTCGATTATGTGTTTCGCCATTCGGCCCGCGTATCGCTGCCGCACAATTCCCGGCTGATAAGCCGGCATGGGTTTTCGGTCAAATCGGGCCAGCTGCGCGAAGGCGATCTGGTGTTCTACGACACCAACCACAGCGCCTATTCGCACGTCGGTATCTATCTGGGCAACCACCGCTTCATCCATGCACCCAGCAGCGGCGGCAGGGTGCGCACCGAAGACATGCGCAAAACATACTGGAAAAGACACTACAATGGCGCACGGCGCATTGCTTTGCGCGAGTGAGTGTTGCGCGCCTCCTTCAAAGCTTCCGCAAGCTGGAACACCGACATCGCATAATAGTCGCTGTTGTTGTATCGCCGGATCACGTCGAAGTTATTGAATACCAGCCAGTATTCCTTTGTCTGCCCGGCAGCAACCTGCAGCGAGGCGGGCGTCGTCTGTCCGGCGGCAGGCACCTTGCCATTGTTTTCTCCCATCGTAAAATCGATCAGGCGCGCAGTCTGATCTGGTGCTACCTTCACGGTTGGCGTTACGCCGTATAGCGACCATGCTGCGACCGTTTGCGGAGTGGTGATATCGCCGGCGCGGGCACCCTCGCTGACCCGTGCAAGGACTGCGATCGGCGCGATTGCGTCATGCTTGTCCGCCGGCGTTTTTCCTGCGCCAGAAGATTGCTCCACCTCGCTGGTCCAGCCAAATTCCTTCAGAAAATTCGCAACGCTGCCGATCGCATCCCTGTTTTCGCGCATCAGATTGATTCTGCGGTTGCCATCGAAATCCACCGCATAGGCCCGATAGCTGCTCGGCATGAATTGCGGAATGCCCAGCGCGCCGGCATAAGAGCCGCGAATGTCGAGCAGATTGAATTGCTGCTCGCGGGCCAGCAGCAGAAAGTTTTCAAGTTCGCTGCGGAAGAAATCGGCACGCGGCGGATAGTCGAACGCCAGCGTGGTCAGTGCATCCAGGGTGCGGTAACTGCCGGGATCCTGCCCGTAAATTGTTTCCACGCCGATCACCGCAACGATGATGTCTTGCGGTACGCCGTACTTGTGCTCGGCGCGCTGCAGGGTTTTCCGGTACTTTTTCCAGAATTTCAGACCCAGTCTGATGCGTTGCGAATTGACAAAATTCACCCGATATTCGGGCCATGGTTTCGCGGTGGAAGGACGTGATATGGCGTCTATAACGGGCTGCACAAGCTGGGCATGGGCAAACACACTTTCTAGCTCGCTGCGCTTGAATTTGTGCTTGGCAACCATCTGGTCGATGAACTCGGGTATACCCGGCAGGGTGACCGAGTGGGCTGCAGGCACTGCGAAAAGCAGCACCAATATTGCGAAGGCGTTGACAGATTTCATGATGTACCGATTCTAACCGATGGATGCTCGACAGACAGCCTCAACTGCTGTTAAATAGCGTGTTAATTCCTGCCTGGCAGGCGCAGCGTGTATAAATCTCCTGCCGGCTGATTCCAACCCGATATGCAATTGCTGAAAGAACCCTGCTCATGAATACAACGACTCAACACCATCCTCTTATCATCCTCGGTTCCGGCCCGGCCGGATATACCGCCGCAATTTATGCCGCACGCGCCAATCTGAAGCCAGTGCTGATCACAGGGCTCGCCCAGGGCGGCCAGATGATGACGACCACCGAAGTGGACAACTGGCCGGCCGATGTGATGGGCGTGCAAGGGCCGGAACTGATGGCGCGCTTCCAGCAGCATGCGGAGCGATTCAACACGCAGCTGATTTTCGACCAGATCCACACCGCGAAGCTGCAACAGCAACCCTTCCTGCTGACCGGCGATGACGGCAGCTACAGTTGCGATGCGCTGATCATCGCCACCGGTGCATCAGCACAGTATCTAGGTTTGCCTTCCGAAGAATCCTTCATGGGACGCGGCGTTTCCGGCTGCGCGACCTGCGACGGATTCTTCTATAAAGAACAGGATGTCGCCGTGGTGGGCGGCGGCAATACCGCGGTTGAAGAAGCCCTGTATCTGTCCAATATCGCCAGACACGTCACGCTGGTACACAGGCGAGATACCTTCCGCGCCGAACGCATCATGGTCGACCACCTGATGGAAAAGGTGAACGAAGGAAAAATTTCTCTGCAGCTCGACAGCACACTGGACGAAGTGCTCGGCGATGACAGCGGCGTCACCGGCATGCGTGTCAAGCTGGTAAAGAGCGGGGAAACCAAAGATATTCCATTGCAGGGTGTATTCATCGCGATCGGACACAAACCCAATACCGATATCTTTGCCGGTCAACTGGAAATGAAAAACGGATATATCCAGACGCGCGGTGGCGCGAACGGCAATGCCACTGCGACCAGCATCCCCGGCGTATTCGCGGCCGGTGATGTGCAGGACCAGATCTACCGCCAGGCAATCACCAGTGCAGGAACGGGCTGCATGGCAGCGCTGGATGCGGATAAATACCTGGCCTCTCTGGCCAAGCACTAGCCCGGCAATCCGGCGACCGATGTGAAGAAAGAGGCTGACAGCAAAACCGGCAGGATAAACCCGGAGGACGCCGCACTGTTCCGCGCATCAGTGGGAGAGGTGAAGCTTCTGGCCGAAACGGACCGCGTCGCACCGCAAGTCGTCGCGCGCAAACCGGTTCTGCGCCGCGCCGACAAAGACCAGCAAACATCCGCTACCCGCCCGGGCGGGAGCCCCGCCGATATCCTGTCTGATTTTGTGCCCGAAATCATTGCAGATGATTACCTGGCCAACGGACTGTCACGCATGACACTGCGCAAGCTGCGGCGCGGCACATGGCCAGTGCAGGACAGCCTGGACCTGCATGGCAACACCAGCGATGCGTCACGCAAACTGTTGCAGCAGTTTCTGCAGCAAGCGACGAACCGCGGCTTGCGCTGCGTGCTGGTGATACATGGAAAAGGACTGAACAGCCAGGATGGTGAAGGGATACTGCGCAAGCTGACACGTCACTGGCTCGCGCAACATATGCAGGTGCTGGCATTCTGCAACGCGCAACCCAGGGATGGCGGCAGCGGTGCGGCAGTAGTACTGCTGAAAGCTGCTTCCTAAGACTTCTTGCTCATCACGTACATCATGTACTCGAAGAACATTTCGCACCAGTCCTGGTCGTTCTCCTTGAGCGACTGAAGCAGCTTATTCACTTCGTTGACTGGCCAGTTCGGATTGTACGAAACCAGCATGCTCTCGGGGTAAAATTCCAGCGACACACTGAGGCGGCCGGCCATTTTCTTGATCCCTTCCAGCATCAGCAGGATATCCTTGTCGGTATCGACTTCGGCAGTCAGGTCGCCGTACATTTTCGGATGCTGCGTGGTAAATTCGATAAACTTGGTGAGAATGTAAAAAAATTCGCCCTTGTTATCCTTGCTCACCGTGTCACCCATCATGAACGGCAAAACCGTAAGCTCGAGCCAGTAGTATCCCAGCTTGGGATTGCGGTGTTTGGATACGCCGATGGAACCGTTTCGCGCCTTGGCGCGCTGTATCACATCATCAAGCAGCAACTTCTCGGAATTTCGCGTGGCAATTTCCCTCCCCTCCAGCACGCCGGGCTTGAACAGGAAAAAGTTCGGGAAATCATCGTAAAGCTTTCCGGTATGAACGTGATCGTGGAAATAGGCTTTGAATAGTTTCAGTATCGCCTCGTCGCTTATTCCCGGTTCCTTATGGTTACTGACGGGAGCTTCACCGCCCTTGTTTTCCTGCATAACAACCAATCCCCTGTCCCATTAAATCGGCATGTCCAATAAGTTTGCAATCATACATCCACATGCTAGACTGTTGCACGGATTTGGCCGCATTTTTTCGGCCGGTTCACTTTCCAATCGAATTAACTCAACTCCGGGAATGTTCAGATGGGCAAATATCTGCTGATACTGCTGATTCTGGCCAGTGCAAACTCGTTTGCCGAGGTCAATAAATGGGTAGACGGCCAAGGTCGCGTGCATTATTCCGACCAGCCTCCTCCACCTGATGCGCGGGCTGAAGCCCTGCGTTCGACATCCGTGGCCGCAAGCGGTGTGGCAGGGACCGGCGAACAGACCTTTGTCCAGCAGGAAGCCGCGCTGAAAAAATCGCAATTAGCGCAACAGAAGGACGCCGCGCAAGCCGCGGCAAAGCAGGCAAATGCGGACGCGCTGAAATCAAACTGCGAAGCTGCACAGCAGAATCTGCGCTCATTGCAGTCTGGCGCGCGCATCATGGATGTCAATGCAAGCGGCGAACGTTATTATCTGGACGACTCGCAACGCCAGCAGCGCATAGACAAGGTCCAGCAGGACATCAGCAATCTTTGCAAATAACCTTGGGCAAATAACCCCGTCGTTTGCTAGGCGGCCTGCTGTTCGTCGCGCATGCGCAGCGCTTCCTCGATGTCGACCGCGACCACCTTGGATACTCCCTTTTCCTGCATCGTCACGCCGACCAGTTGCTGCGCCAGCTCCATGGTGATCTTGTTGTGACTGATGAACACGAACTGGGTATGCTGCGCCATTTTCCTGATCAGCGCACACAGCCTTTCGGTATTGGTATCGTCCAGAGGCGCATCGACCTCGTCGAGCAGGCAGAACGGTGCGGGATTCAACTGGAATAGCGAAAAAATCAGCGCGATTGCGGTGAGCGCCTTTTCCCCGCCTGACAACAGGTGGATCGAACTGTTCTTCTTGCCCGGCGGCTGTGCCATCACCTGTACGCCGCTGTCGAGTATTTCCTCGCCGGTCAGCACCAGTCGCGCCTCGCCGCCGGCAAACAATATCGGGAACATTTCCGCGAGATGCTGGTTCACCTTGTTATAGGTGTCCATCAGCAGTTCGCGCGATTCCTTGTCGATCCGGCGTATCGCATCCTCCAGCGTTATCATCGCCTCGTTAAGGTCTGCGGCCTGCGCATCCAGATAGGCCTTGCGCTCGGTCGCGACCTGCAACTCTTCGAGCGCCGCGAGATTCACCGCTCCCAGCGCCTCGATTTCGGCATTCAGTCGATTCAGCTCGCTTTGCAACGCATTCGGTTTGTTGCTGCCCCCTTGCCTATTATCTGGCTCCAGCAGGGGCAGCAACTGCTGTTCATCCACGCCCTGCAGCTGCTCCGACCATTGTTCGAAATGCAGACGCGCTTCCTGTTCCTTGAGTGTCAGCTCGTTGAGTTTCTCGCGTAGCGGATTCAGCCGCTGTTCGCAGGTCATGCGTTCCTGTTCCTGCTTTTGCAGCGCTACCGTGGCGTTTTCCAGAACGTTGCGCGCCTCGCCCAGCGACTGTTCGCAAGTCTGGCGCACCTGCAGCGCAGACTGCAATTGCTGCTGCGCCGAGTCGTCCTCGCTGGCCGACATTTCCTCGCGCAACTGCGTCATTGTCTGCTCGAACTGCTCCAGCGCACCGGTGATCTGCTGAACGTTATGCTGCAAATCGGCAATTTTTTCGGTGCAGGTCTTCGCAAAGAAGTTCGCCTCCTGCAATGCATGCTGGGCCTGCTGCGCACGGCTGCGCTGGTCGCGCAACGCGATGTCCAGCGAATTGGCGTTGCGTTGCGCCTCGTCGACCTGCGCATGGAAGGCGGCGATCTGCTCGCGCAGCATTGTCATTCGTTCGTCGACGTCCGACTGCTGGCGCTGCTCCGTGCCGATCAGGTCTGCCACTTCCTGCATCTCGCGCTCGATTTGCGCGGCACGTTCCACGCTGCGTTCATGTGCCTGGTTGAGCTTGAGGATATTCATCTGCAAGCCATGCAGACGCTGCTGCAATTCGTTGCCCGCCGCGCGTAACGGCACGATCTGGGTTTCGATGGACTGATAGTATTGCTCGGCCAGTTCAACCTGCTTCCTGGAATCTTCTGCGTTGCGGGTCTGTTCGGCCAGTTCGGATTCCAGCGTCTCGATCTCGCGTTGTCTCGCCAGCACGCCGTGCAACTGGCTGTCAGGCGCGTGAAACAGCACGCTGTGCGCACCGATCAGGTGTCCCTGCGGTGTTACAAACCAGCCGCCTGCAGGCAGCTGCGCACGCTGCGCATAACCCTGCGCCACATCCGCAACCGCATATACATGGGTCAACCAGTCGCGCAGCACCGGAAACACCCCCTCGTCCTGGCATTGCACATAACTCAGCAGGGTCTTGAACGTTGCCGAATCATCATTGCGAGCTCCATTGCCAGACGGCGCGAACAGCGCCTGCTTGGCAGGCGGCGCATCCTGCCATGTCGCGGCACCCTCCAGCGAAGGCAGCGACACCGCATTCAGGCGCTCGCGCAACACCGCTTCGAGCGCATTTTCCCAGCCCGCATCAATGCGAATCGCCTGCCACAGGCGCGGATTGTTCTCCAGCTGATGCTGTTGCAGCCAGGCATTCAGGTTTTTGTCGCTGTCGATCTGGCGCTGCAATTGCTGCAGCGCATGCAGCCTGGCCTCGGTCTGCGCCAGCAAGCGCTCCTGCTGCTGCAGGAATTCGCGCTGGTTGCCCCGCCGGGTATCCGCCTCCGGCAACTGTTCCTGCAGATGCGCCAGCTTGTCGACCTGCTCGGCGCGTTCCTGCTCCAGTTCGGCTGCCTGCTGCTGCGCCTGCTGCAGCGCGCCGCCGTCGGTACCCGGCAGGTTGTCACGTTCCAGCAAAAGGCGCGAGCGGCGTGATTCCAGCTGCTCGATGTTGCGCTGCAGGTGGGCATGCTGCGTTTCCGCCAATTGCAATTGCTGCTGCAGCAGCAATTGCTCGCGCTGCAGTTCGTTGTGGCGCTCCTGCGCGATGCGCGCGGAATCTTCCGCCTGCGGCAGGTTCTGCGCTTCAAGCTGCGCAAGCCGTTCCGCCTCGCTCACCTTGGCGCCGGCGCCGTCCTGCTGGCGCTGCCAGTGTTCCAGCAGCGAATGCACGCCGTGGCGCTGGTGTTTCTGCTGTTCGATCTGCTTCTCGGTATTGGCGAGCTGCTGGGTCATGCGCTGGCGCTGTTCGGTTACGTGCCTGATGTGCTGCTCGAGCCGCGCAATCTCGGCATTCGCGGTATACAGCTCGCCCTGCTTCGTGTGCAGTGCGTCGGAAAGCTGGTAATGCTCGCTGCGCGCGGTTTCCAGCTGGCTTTCAATGTCGCGCAGACGCGCGGTTTCAGCTTCCAGTTCGTTGCGGGTTTTCTCGGTTGCCTGCGCAAAGCGGATACGCTGCGCTTCGGCCTCCTGCTTCTTGACCAGCCAGAACAGATGCTGCGTGGTGTCGCGCTGCGATTCCAGAATGTGGTACTGCTTCGCAACCTCTGCCTGCTCGCCGAGATGCACCAGCTGCTTTTCCAGTTCCTGCAGAATGTCGCTGACACGCGCCAGATTGTTGCGCGTGTCGCCGATGCGCAATTCCGTTTCGCGGCGGCGGTCACGGTATTTGGAAACGCCGGCAGCCTCCTCGAGGAAGATGCGCAATTCTTCGGGCTTTGCTTCGATGATGCGCGAAATCATGCCCTGTTCGATGATCGCGTAGGCGCGAGCGCCCAGCCCGGTACCGAGGAAGATGTCGGTGATATCCTTGCGGCGCACGTGCTGGTTGTTGATGTGGTAGCTGGAATCGCCGTCGCGCTGCAGCACGCGCTTGATCGAAATATCGGCATAGCTGGACCACTGGCCGTTCGCCTTGCCCAGAGAGTTGTCGAAGATCAGCTCGACGCTGGCGCGCGAAACCGGCTTGCGCTTGCTGGAACCGTTGAATATCACGTCCTGCATGGTCTCGCCGCGCAGCGCGGACGCCTTGGATTCGCCCAGCACCCAGCGCAGCGCGTCGATCACGTTCGACTTGCCGCAGCCGTTCGGCCCGACCACACCCACGATCTGGCCCGGCAGCGAAATATGCGTGGGATCGACGAAGGATTTGAAGCCGGCAAGTTTGATATGGGAAAGACGCAATTTGGATGCCACAACGTTTTATAATGGCCGCCATTCTAACCGAACCTGACAGCCATACCAATATGACCACGCAAGCCTCGAAAACGCTGGAAACCTTCCCCAACCCGCAGACGGCCCGGGACTACCATATCCACATGGAAATCCCCGAATTCACCTGCCTGTGCCCCAAGACAGGACAGCCGGATTTCGCCACGCTGGTGCTGGATTACATCGCAGACCAGAGCTGTGTCGAACTGAAGAGCCTCAAACTGTATATCTGGTCGTTCCGCAACGAGGGGCATTTTCACGAGGACGTTACCAACCGCATTCTGGACGATCTGGTTGCCGCGCTGCAGCCGCGCTTCATGCGCGTGACCGCAAAGTTCTACGTGCGCGGCGGAATTTTCACCAACGTGGTCGCGGAACACCGCAAGCCCGGCTGGCAACCCGCGCCGCTCGTCGAACTGAGCCGCTTCGACACCGCTTCGAACACGCGGGGCTGATTTCCCGGTATAGAAGATATGCTCTATCTGGGACTGGACTTCGGCACATCCGGCGCGCGTGCCTGCGTCATTGCCCGGGATAAATCCGTCGTCTGGGAACAGCGCATCGAATATCCGGACCCAAAAGGACAATCCCCAGCCGACTGGCGTGCAGGGCTACACACTCTGCTCAGCGCGCTGCCGGAACAGCTTGGCGCCCGGCTGCACGGCCTGGCAATCGACGGCACATCGGGCACAGTCCTGCTGTGCAATGCCGATCTGGAACCGTGCTCCACTGCGCTTCTGTACCACGACAGCCGAGCATATCAGCAGGCCGAACAACTCAAATCGATCGCGCCGCACGGATCTGCTGCCAGCAGCGCAACCTCCGGCCTTGCCAGGTTTCTGTGGCTGACGGAACAGGACGATGCCCGGCATGCCGCCTATTTCATGCACCAGGCCGACTGGCTCACCGCGCTGCTCAGCGGTCAGCCGGGCATCAGCGATTATCACAATGCACTGAAGAGCGGCTACGACGTCGAACGGCTGTGCTGGCCGGATTGGGTAATCGCGCTGCCTCACAGTAATCTGCTGCCAGAAGTGCGCACGCCCGGCGCAGTAATCAGACCGATACAGCCGGACATTGCCGCGCATTTCGGCATCAACCCGGAATGCAGCGTGCACGCCGGGACCACAGACAGCACCGCGGCATTCATCGCGTCAGGCGTAGATGAAACAGGCATAGGCGTGACCACGCTCGGCACAACGCTGGTACTCAAGCAACTGACGGAACAGCGCATCGAGGCACCGGAATTCGGCGTTTACAGCCATCGCTACGGCGGCCTGTGGCTGGTCGGGGGCGCATCGAATGCAGGAGCCGGCGTGCTGCGCCGCTATTTTGACGATGCGCAACTTGCCGAGTTGAGCAAGCTGATCGACCCGGCCGTGGAAACGCCGCTGGATTATTACCCCCTGAACGGCAGCGGGGAAAGATTTCCGGTCAGCGATTCGCAGATGCAGCCCAGGCTGGAGCCGCGCCCGGCCAGCAATGCGGAATTCCTGCATGGCCTGCTGCAGGGACTGGCGCATATCGAGACAGCGGGCTATGCCAGACTTGCCGAGCTGGGTGCGCCGCCGCTCCGGCGCGTTGTCACCAACGGCGGCGGCGCGAAGAATGATGCCTGGAAAAAACTGCGGGAAAGGCTGCTTGGTGTGCCGGTCAGCTCGGCAACCCATCGCGAAGCAGCTTACGGCAGCGCGCTGCTGTGCCTTGATCAGAATCAGCTTCATCAGAACGATCGGGCCGACGGTTAGATTTTTCACGACTTTTCAAACCAGCCCGACAAGACGGCCGCCGCACAACCCCTTATAATCAGCGCATCCAATTTCGTACCTCGCCCATTCGGAGTCAGCCATGTCAGCCAGCACAGCAACACACAATCTGTTCAACAGTCGCCAGACTTTCCAGCTTGCCAGCGGCAAACAAGGCACGCTGTATTCCCTGCCCGCGCTTGAAGCCGCCGGGCTCGGCAATATCTCCCGACTGCCTGTCTCGATCCGTATCGTGCTCGAAGCAGTGTTGCGCAACTGTGACGGAAAAAAAGTGACCGAACAGCATGTTCGCCAGCTGGCCGGCTGGAAGCCGAACGCACCGCGCAGCGCGGAGATCCCTTTCGTGGTGGCGCGCATCGTGCTGCAGGACTTCACCGGCGTGCCGCTGCTCGCGGATCTCGCCGCGATGCGCAGCGTTGCGGACAGCATGGGCAAGAACCCGAAACTCATTGAGCCGCTGGTGCCGGTGGACCTGGTGGTAGACCACTCCGTACAGATCGACCATTACGGCAACAAGAATGCGCTCGAACAGAACATGAAACTGGAATTCCAGCGCAATGAGGAACGCTACCAGTTCATGAAGTGGGGCATGCAGGCATTCGACACCTTCAAGGTGGTACCGCCGGGTATCGGCATCGTGCACCAGGTAAACCTCGAGTATCTGGCGCGCGGCGTGCACATATCCAGGGACGGCGTGTATTACCCGGATACGCTGGTCGGCACCGACAGCCACACCACGATGATCAACGGCATTGGCGTAGTCGGCTGGGGGGTCGGCGGTATCGAGGCGGAGGCCGGCATGCTCGGCCAGCCGGTATTTTTCCTGACACCCGATGTGGTCGGCGTGAACCTTAAAGGCAAACTCCATCCCGCCTGCACCGCCACCGACCTGGTGCTGACCGTCACCGAAATGCTGCGCAAGGCGAAGGTGGTCGGCAAGTTCGTCGAATTTTTCGGCACGGGCACCGCATCGCTCAGCGTCACCGACCGCGCCACCATCGCCAATATGGCGCCGGAATACGGCGCGACCATGGGCTTCTTCCCGGTGGACGACAAAACGCTGGACTACTTCGAGGGCACCGGACGAACTGAAGACGAAATCGAAGCCTTCGCTGCCTACTTCAAGGCGCAGGGCATGTTTGGCATTCCGAAAGCGGGCGATATCGACTACAGCCAGACGCTGGAACTCGACCTGTCCAGCGTGATGCCGTCGCTCGCGGGACCGAAGCGCCCGCAGGATCGCATCAACCTGGATCAGGTCAAGGCGACATTCACTTCCCTGTTCGCGAAACCCGTGGCAGAGAATGGTTTCGCCAAGCAGCCCGCCGACCTGGCCAAGCGCTTCAAGACAACAGATGGCCTGTCCGTAGGTTCTGGCGACGTGCTGATCGCCGCGATCACTTCCTGCACCAATACTTCCAATCCCGGCGTTTTGCTCGCCGCAGGCCTGCTCGCCAGGAAGGCGGTAGAGCTCGGACTGACGGTCAAGCCGCACATCAAGACTTCGCTGGCGCCGGGATCGCGCGTGGTGACCGAGTACCTTACCAAGGCAGGGCTGCTGCCCTATCTCGAAAAGCTCGGCTTCTACCTTGCCGGTTACGGCTGCACCACCTGCATCGGCAACGCGGGCCCGCTCTCCCCGGCGATCGAGGAAACCATCGTCAAGAATGACCTGGTGTGCGCGGCCGTGCTATCGGGCAACCGCAATTTCGAGGCACGCATCCATGCCAACATACGCGCCAACTTCCTGGCTTCGCCCCCGCTGGTTGTCGCCTACGCGATCGCCGGCACGATGCTGAAAGATTTCCGCACCGAACCGCTCGGCAAATCGAAGACCGGCAAGGACGTTTACATCGGCGACATCTGGCCGACACACGACGAGGTGCAGGCGCTGATGAAACTTGCGATGGACGCGGATACCTTCCGCCGCCTGTATTCGGGATTGGCCGACGCCACCCCGCTGTGGAAGAAGATCGCGGCGCCTTCCGGCCAAGTCTACACCTGGCCCGAATCGACCTACATCGCCGAACCGCCGTTCTTCGAGGGCTTCGAAATGCAGCCGGGCAAGGTCGCCGAGGTCTCCGGCGCGCGCATCCTCGCCATCTTCGGCGATTCGGTCACCACCGACCACATCTCGCCCGCCGGCGCGATCAAGCCCACCTCGCCCGCCGGCAGTTACCTTCAGGACCACAACGTGGCGGTATCGGATTTCAACAGCTACGGCTCGCGGCGCGGCAACCACGAAGTGATGATGCGCGGCACCTTCGCCAATGTGCGCATCAAGAACATGATGCTGCCGGCCAGGCCGGATGGCAGCCGCACCGAAGGCGGTTATACGCTGTACCAGGGCAAGCAGATGTCGATCTACGAAGCCGCGATGAACTACCTCGCAGCAGGCATACCGACCGTGATCTTCGCCGGCGAGGAATACGGAACCGGTTCGTCGCGCGACTGGGCGGCGAAAGGCACACAATTATTGGGCGTCAAAGCGGTGATCGCGAAATCCTACGAGCGCATCCACCGCAGCAACCTGGTCGGCATGGGCGTGCTGCCTCTGCAGTTCAAGGGTGACACCAATGTCGCATCGCTGAAGCTGACTGGTGAAGAAAGCTTCGACATCAGCGGTGTCGATGACAATCTGAAACCGCAGCAGGATGTGACGCTGACCATCAAACACCCCGACGGCAGCACACAGCAAATACCACTGCTGCTGCGCATCGACACGCCGATCGAGGTCGACTACTACCGGCACGGCGGTATCCTGCCGTATGTGCTGCGCGAACTGGTATCGGAATAGGCAGAGGCCGGTATTTGAAAGCCGGTGTTTGAAATCAGGGGGAGAGCTTATTCCGCTCCCTTGCTGACCTTGAATGCCGGCGCAGCATAGCCCTTCGCATTCAATACGCTGGGCACAGCCGACGCGTTACCATCGCGCAGCGCATAGTAATGCGGCGACATGATCTCGACGCCCGCCGCATCGAATTTATCCAGGATGTTCTTGTGCAGTTCCGAGTAGGTGAACGCCATGTACTTGGGCTCCTTGGTATAGGCATTTAGCTCGTAGCTGACGTAGAAGTCACCCAGTGCAGTTTGCAGCACGAAAGGTTCGGGCTTGTCCAGTATGTTCTTGGTATCCTTTGCTGCCTCGACCAGCAGATCCCTCACCTGTTTCCATGGCACGTCATAACCGATCGTGACCGAGGTATGCAGAATCACGCCATCCCCTTCATCTGCAGAGGTGCTGAAGTTGATGATCTGCGCACTCATCACCAGCGAATTGGGTATGGTCACGATCTCGCTTTTGATGGTCTCGAGCCGGGTGACCAGCAGTGTCTTGTCGACCACATCCCCGGTGGTCTCGCCGACCTTGATCCGGTCGCCCAGCCTGAACGCACGAGTATAGGTCAGGATGATACCCGCCACGATGTTCGAAATCGCCGATGATGAAGCAAATGAAATGATCGCGCCCAGCACCAGGCCGACGCCCTGGAAGGCCTGCGAACTGGAACCGGGAATATAGGGATAGGCACTGATCACCGCCATCACGATGATCAGGAAACGAATGATCTGGTAGGTGGGTCGTGCCCAGTCCTGATAGAACCATTCAAATTTCAACTCGCCCCGTTCGATGAGTTTGAACACATAGGAAATCGCCTTCAATACATAGCGTGCTATGACGGTGATCACGAAGATGTAGAAAAAATTCGGAACGTATTTGATGATGGTGTGGAAGAACGTAACGAACGGCGAGATCAGGTAATCGAGCAGCCTGGATCCCAGTTCACGCGTCTCGGGAAAGAAACTGAGAATAAGCGGCAGGAAGAAATACAGGAACAGCAGGATCACGAATATGCGCAGAGATTTGAGCACCGTCAGCACGATGCGCTCGATCCGGAACGCGGAAAGCAGTTCGATACCCTTCAGGTGTATTCCGCCCTTCCAGTTATCGTGGAGGGTCGATACCTTTTTGACCAGCCACCTGAATGCCCAGTTGTTCAGGCGAAGGGCAAGCCACAGCACGACGATCGCGAGGATCGAATAGGCCGCCTCCAGACTGTAGGTTTTCCAGTCATGCCGGGTGCGATAGGTGATCAGCTCGGTCTTCAGCGCGTCCAGTATCTGCCCGGCAAGATCGGCGGGAGACTTGCTGTACGGTTCCGCATCCAGTTTGGTAATGACCATCAGTATGCTGTCGTCAGTCCCTATTCCGTAGCCCTCCGGCAGCTTGATCACCTTGAGCCCGGTTGCATCGGCCTTGCTGTCAGCGAACGCCTGGATATTCTGCTGGATCAGCCTGGCACGCTGCTCGGGGGTCAGCTCTCCGGTCAGGCTTGACGTGATATTCAGCAACCGGGTGCCGTCGAATGATACCGGGTATCCGGTTTGTGCCTTCAGGGCCTGCGGTGCGGATTGCGCGGACGACACCTCCGACGCGGCAATTATTTCAGCCGGATGCGACTTGACGGCCTGATGTGCCTTCGCCGCAAACGCCGCGCATGGCGCGAGCAGCCACAGAACCAGACACAAACCCGCACCGAGTCGTTTCAGCATGTTGTCATTCTCCTGATTTCTGTTGATCGTGCGTCAACAACGGCTCACCGCAACGGCGGCAGTATCTTGCATCCTGTGCATGGCCTTCCAGCATGCAGCGCGGGCAGGCGATGACAATATTTTGTTTCGCATGGCTGCGTGCCAGTTCAACCGTCACGATACCGGTCGGGACCGCGATGATCGCGTATCCCAGTATCATGACGAGAGACGCGATCGCCTGGCCGATCGGCGTTTTCGGCGCAATGTCACCATATCCGACGGTGGTCAGCGTGACAATCGCCCAGTAAACCGATTCAGGTATGCTGGTGTAGCCGTTTTCCGGCCCCTCGACAGCGAACATCAGCGTGCCGAGTATCATCACCAGCAGCAGGATCGCCAGCAGGAACACCAGCAATTTTCGCCGGCTTGCCGCCAGAGCCTGCGCCAGGATGGCGCTTTCCTCAAGGTAATTGGCGAGTTTGAGCACCCGAAAAATACGCAACAGGCGCAGCAGGCGCAACGCCAGCGCATAACTTGCGCCGCCAATAAACAAACCGATATAGCTGGGCAGTGTCGAGAGCAGATCGACCATGCCCATGAAGCTGAAAATGTATCCGCTGGGTTTGCTCACCGAAACCAGCCGGGCGAAGTATTCCAGGGTGAAGATGATGGTGAAAAACCATTCTGCATAGAACAGAGCGCCGCTCCAATGTGCGTGGATGGATGCAACGCTGTCCAGCATCACGGCCAGCACGCTGAGCACGATGGACACGACCAGCAAGATGTCGAACATCTTGCCGGCCGGCGTGTCAGCCTCGAAGATAATCCGGTAAAGCGTGTTGCGCCATTTGGCCCGGCTGGATGTGGAATCAGGCATTCAGTTCATCCCTTCCGGAATGAAACGGACTGGATTTGCGGAAAATATTTCACCTTTCTTCCCTTTTTTCCGTAAGGAAGCGTTCCCTGTTGCTGCCAATGATGATCAGCAGCGCACCCGAATAAGTGAAAGTGGAAAGCACCACGACCCCGACCACCACCGCCTTGAACATCTCGAGATACGGGAATGAGGCGGGGATCATGGTCAGCATCACGATCGACAGCCCGCCCTTGATGCCGGCAAAGGTCAGCACTCCCCACCAGCGGAAACTGACATCGGCCATCTTGTCGGTCCTGTTGGTCAGCCACGCGAACAGCCCCATCATTGCGCCGCGAATCACTGTGGTGGCCAGGAACATCACCAGAATTTCGACCCGGAATTTCCAGAGCAGACCCATATCTATCATTTCCGCCATGGCAACGAACAGAATGGTATTGGCTACCATCGCAAGCAACTGGACATCTTCCTGGCTGCGCAAGTGACGATTGTGTTCATCAATTGTGGCATTGACCCGTTGCAGCACATTACCGATTACACCTGCCGAGGTGTATCGCTTGCGGGCTGCATGATGAAGTTTGGCTTCATCGCTGACAATCTGGATATTCTCTTCGGCACTGGCGCGCGTCATCACGTGATTGACCGTGATTGTGGCAAAGATACAGGACAGGATCCCGGACAAGTGCAGGTGCGACTGTTCCCCCACCATGTTCAGCAACACAAAGAAATGCTCGGACAACCAGAAGGATCCGTATCCGGTGATGATCAGCACCATCATTTCGGCAATGCGGTTTTCCGTGGTCTTCATCACGTACAGTCCGATATAGCCTGTCACGATTCCGACGGCCACCGAGCCGAACACCACTTCGGCGCTGATCTCGGCCACATAGCCCGCGGTCAGCTCGCTTCCGCCCAGCGCATACAGCCCGATGAACACAAATACGATCAGTGCAGTCGCATCGTTGAACAGGCTTTCGCCTTCGGCCAGTATTTTCAGGCGATGCGGCAAGTCGAATCTGGAAAAAATGCTGACCACGGACACCGGGTCGGTCGCAAGCACCATCGTGAACAGCACGATGACCGCCGCTTTTGACAGGGTAATGTCGGCAAATAGCCAACTGGAAACGAGCAATGCCATCAGCACCGACAGGATCACCGCCACTACCGCCAGGTAAAGCAGGCTCAGGCCATGCTCTTTAAGGTCGGCGACTTTCAATTCCAGCGAATCCGATATGAGCAGGATCGGCAACAGAAAAACCACCAGGGTAGCAAAGTGTTCCGCGTCTCCGGTCAGCACCGGCACTTTCTGAAACACATAATGGGCTGCAAACGAAAGCGCGATCAACCCGAGCGGCGATGGGACCCCGAGTTTGTCTTCGAGTTGCAGTGCCAGGAACAGAATCCCGGCAATCATCAGCAGAGTCAGAATCATTGCATGTTTCTTCCGGGTGTTTCAGTTATGTGGGCCATTATCGCAGTTTCGGCGCTCGGATAAGCCTTACCCTGATACATTCGCATGCCGGCCGAGTCCTGCCTAATTGTCAATTGTGCTTCCGTGCTGGCAGCCCTGCGAACTGAAATTGACGTTCAGGCCTGCCCCCGAATTTACAACTGCGGGCCGGACATAGCGCGGCCGCGCTTCTCTCCGCTGGGCGGTTACTCGTCCAGCATCTCCCGGCCGGGAAACAGCTCCTGGTTGTAGCCGAATTTCGTAAAGTCCCTGATGCGCATCGGATACAGTATGCCATCGAGATGGTCGCATTCATGCTGTACCACGCGCGCATGAAACCCGCTGACGGTGCGGTCGATCAATGCGCCGTATTCGTCCCTCCCCTGGTAGCGAATCTGCGCATGGCGAGGCACCATGCCGCGCAGACCCGGCACGCTCAAACAGCCTTCCCAGCCTTCCTCCATCGAGTTTCCCAGCGGATTGATCAGCGGATTGATCAGCACCGTGTCCGGCACCCCTTCCGCATCGGGATAACGTTCGTTGCGTTGCACGCCGAAGATCACCACGCGCAGGCCTACGCCGATCTGCGGCGCGGCCAGCCCTGCCCCGTTCAGCGCATGCATCGTGTCGCGCATGTCGGCAAGCAGCTGGTGCAGCTCAGGGGTATCGAAGCGGCCAACCGGTTCGGAGCGCTGCCACAGCCGTGCATCGCCCATGCGCAATACTGTTTTAATCGCCATTGTTTACCACGCATTCAAGAATGCCGCGCACCCGCACCATCGCCGCATTGGCGGTCGCATTCACAGTTTCGATGTTGATGCCGGTCATGCTGTCGCCGCGGCCCGCCGCATAATTGGCGACTACCGCGATGGTCGCATAGTCGAGTTCCAGCTCCCTGGCCAGCGCGGTTTCCGGCATGCCGGTCATACCCACCATGTCGGCACCGTCGCGTTCGTAGCGGTTGATTTCGGCGATGCTGTCAAGGCGCGGACCCTGAGTTGCCGCATAAACGCCGCCGTCCATGCACGGCTGCTGTGCGACTTTTGCGCTGCGCAGGATGTGGCTGCGCAACCGGGCGCTGTATGGCAGGGTAAAGTCGGTATTGATAAACGGCTTGTCGCGCGCCTCGAAAAAAGTCGAGTCGCGGCCGTGGGTGTAATCCATGATCTGGTCCGGCACGACGATCACGCCGGGTTTGAGATCGGCGCGAATACCGCCCACGGTCGCGACCGAAATGATTTTGCTGGCCCCGTGTTCGCGCAGCGACCAGAGATTGGCGCGGTAGTTGACCAGATGCGGCGGGATGGTGTGGCCAAATCCGTGGCGTGCCAGAAAGATCACTTCGTGCTGGTTCAGCGTCCCGAACAGGAATGCACCGGACGGCTCGCCGTAGGGGGTGCGCATCACCTGCTGGTGTGTGATCTCCAGGTTCGCCAACTGGGCCAGGCCGCGCCCGCCTATGATTGCCAGCATACTCGTCACTCCTTCACTGCGTATATGGCGGGCAGGTTGCGCCACGCACCCTGGATATCCATACCGTAGCCGAACACGAAGCGGTTCGGCACTTCCATCGCGACAAAATCGGCGCGGATCGGTTTGTCGCACCCGTTCTGCTTGTCGGCGAAAACCGCGCTGTAGCACTTCTCTGCTCCCAGCGCGAGCACCCGCTCGTGCAAAGCCGACAGCGTGTGCCCTTCATCCAGGATATCGTCGAGCAGCAACACCACCCGGCCGCGCACGTTCTCGCGCGGCTCGACCTTCCAGTGCATTTCTCCGCCCTGCCGCGCATCGCGATAGCGTGTCACGTGCACGTAATCGAAATCCAGCGGAAAATCGAGCAGCGGCAACAGCTGCCCGCTGAATACCACCGCGCCGCCCATCACCGACAAAACCAGCGGATGCGCATCCGCGAGTTCCTCATTGATCTGCCGGGAAACCCGGTGCAGCGCAGACTGGACCTGCTCGGCGGAATGCAGCAATTCGGCCTGTTGCAGAATCCTGCGCGCTTGCAGTATGGAAATACTCATGAATTATCCCGGCCTTCCGTTCACTCCTGACAACCTGTTCTTTTCTTACTTCATGCTTTTCAGATATTCAGCGAACTTCTCGCCGACATCTGGATGCTTCAGCCCGAGCGCGACGATCGCCTTCAGGTAGCCAAGCTTGTCGCCGCAATCGTAACGTATGCCCTTGAACCGGTAAGCCAGCAATTGTTCCTCGGTCATCAGGCTGGCAATGCCGTCGGTCAGCTGGATTTCCCCGCCCGCTCCGGGCTGGACCTGCTCGAGGTGATGGAATATGCGCGGCGTCAGAATATACCGCCCGACCACGGCCAGCGTGGAAGGTGCATCTTCCGGCCTGGGTTTCTCGACGATGCCGGTGACCTTTTCCACGTCGGGCTCGAGGTTGGTGCTGCTGACAATGCCGTATTGACGCGTCTGTTCGCGCGGCACATCCATCACACCGAGCACCGAGCACTGGTATTTGTCGAACACGTCCACCATCTGCTTGACGATGCCGGGCTGCCCATCCACCAGGTCATCAGCCAGGATCACCGCAAACGGTTCGTCCTGAACCACCGGTTTCGCACACAGCACTGCATGCCCCAGTCCCAGCGCCATCGACTGGCGTATATAGATGCAGTTGATATTCTTCGGAATGACCTCCTGGACGATGCGCAGCAATTCGGTCTTGCCGCGCATCTCGAGCTCGGCTTCCAGTTCGTATGCCTTGTCGAAATGATCGGGAATGGAACGCTTATTGCGCCCGGTCACGAATACCATATCAGTGATGCCCGCCTCAGCCGCTTCTTCCACTGCGTACTGGATCAGCGGCTTGTCCACGACAGGCATCATCTCCTTCGGGCTGGCCTTGGTTGCAGGCAGGAACCGGCTGCCCATGCCGGCAACAGGAAAAACAGCTTTCGTTATCTTTTTCACAACATATCTCCTTAATACGAATTATCGAAAGCTGTTTTCGGCACAGGCAAACCTGCAAAGCAGGTTAAACCCGACAGGGCGGCTTTGGATATTTCAAGTTTCATGTCTGGCTTCCATGCTTTCCATAAATTCGATAAATTGCTGCTCGTCCATGACAGGTACCGCAAGTTGCCTCGCCTTGTCCAGCTTGCTGCCGGCTTCGCTGCCGGCCACGACATAGTCGGTCTTCTTCGACACGCTGCCAGCCACTTTCGCGCCCAGCGCTTCCAGTTTTTCCTTTGCTATTTCGCGGGCGATTCCGAGTGTACCAGTAAGCACAAAAGTCCGGCCAGCCAGCGGCAGCGTTTCGACGGGCATGCCCGCGCTTTCCTGTGGCGTGACACCGCCTCGCAGCAATTCCCTGATCACGTCGACGTTGTGCCTTTCCGCGAAGAACGCAACGATGCTTTGCGCGACCACCGGCCCTACATCCGGGACCAGTTGCAGCTGCGTTTCATCGGCGTGCATCAGCTTCTCCAGCGTGCCGAAATGGCGCGCGAGGTCCTTTGCGGTCGCCTCGCCGACGTTGCGTATGCCCAGTGCATAGACGAAGCGCGCAAGCGTGGTCTGCTTGCTGTTTTCGATCGCATCGATCAGGTTGTTGGCCGACTTCTCGCCCATGCGCTCCAGCCCGGCCAGCTTCTGCAAATTCAATTTATCCCTGTCGTACAGATCGGCCGGCGTGCTGACGATTCCGCCATCCACCAGCTGGTCGACCAGTTTGTCGCCCAGCCCCTCGATGTCCAGCGCGCGGCGTCCTGCAAAATGCAGCAGCGCCTGCTTGCGCTGCGCAGGACAGAACAGCCCGCCACTGCAGCGCCAGTCCGCCTCGCCCTCCTCGCGCACGATTGCGCTTCCGCACACCGGGCAGTGGCCGTGCAACAGGCGATCAAGATCGAACGGCTTGCCGGCATTTTCCGGACGGCGGTCGAGCACCACGCCGACCACTTCCGGAATCACATCGCCGGCACGGCGCACGATCACGGTATCGCCGATGCGCACATCCTTGCGCCGCGTCTCGTCCTCGTTGTGCAAGGTCGCATTGGAAACCGTGGTGCCGCCGACGAACACCGGCTCCAGCTTCGCGACCGGCGTCAGCTTGCCGGTGCGCCCGACCTGGATATCGATGTCGTGCACCACGGTCATCTGCTCCTCGGCCGGAAATTTGTGCGCGCAGGCCCAGCGCGGTTCGCGCGTCACGAAGCCGAGTTTCTGCTGCAGCGCGAGGCTGTTGACCTTGTACACCACACCGTCGATATCGAACGGAAGGCTGTCGCGCTGCGCCGCGACTCGGCGGTGAAAATCGACCAGTCCCGGCGCACCCTTCACCACCGCCCGTTCCGTACTGACCGGCACGCCCATTCTGCCCAGTGAGTCCAGCAGCGTGCTGTGCGTCGCGGGCAATTCCCAGCCACGCACTTCACCCAGCCCATATGCAAAAAACGACAGCCTGCGCTTCGCAGCCAGCCCGGGATCAAGCTGGCGTATGCCTCCGGCTGCGCCGTTGCGCGGATTCACCAGCGTGGGCAAGCCATGCGCGCGCTGCTTTTCGTTGTAGCGCTCGAAATCGCGGCGCGACATGTAGACCTCGCCGCGCACTTCCAGCACGGAAGCATCGCAGCCGCGCAGGCGCAAAGGGATGCAGTGGATGGTGCGCACGTTCTGGGTCACGTCCTCGCCGGTTTCGCCGTCGCCGCGCGTAGTGGCTTGCACCAGCAAACCCTGCTCGTAACGCAGGTTGATTGCCAGGCCGTCGAATTTCAGTTCGCAGCTATACTCCACGGGCGGTTCGGATTCACCCAGCTTCAGTTCGCGGCGCACCCTGGCATCGAACGCAATCGCACCTTCGTCGCTGATGTCGGTTTCGGTGCGGATCGATAGCATCGGCACCGAATGAAATACCTTTTGAAATGCATCAAGCGGTTTGCCGCCCACGCGCTGGGTCGGCGAATCATGATATTGCAGTAATTCCGGGTATTGTTTTTCCAGTGCCTGAAGTTCACGGAAGAGCCGGTCGTATTCCGCATCGGGAATCAGTGGCTGGTCCAGTACGTAATACTGGTAATCGTGCTTCTCGATCTCGTGGCGCAATCGGGCTGCGCGGCTGCTGTCTTTTTCCGGAATCGCCATCAGGAAAACAATCTGCGTGCCTGCGAACTGCCCGGCGTCATGCCCTTTGCGCACATTTTCAGTTCGACATCGTTGATGCGCTCGCGAATCAGGGCCAGACCCTTTTCGCTGATCGCGACGCCATGGTCGTCCACCAGGTTAACCTGCAGTTCCTTGCCCAGGGCATGGGCGACCTGCATCATCCGGTCGAAATGCGGGCCGGGATTCTCCACGCGCGGCACATCCAGCAACAGCGTAATGCCCGGCGTGGTGAACGATTCCAGCGTTAGGTGCTGGAACGGCTGGCTGTCGCGGTTGATCAGGCTGAACAGGGTGCGGCCCTGCGCATCCTGCAGGTGAAACGCGCCGTCCGCTTCGAGCGTCATGCCCTGCAAATTGGCCGCCTGCGCGATCTTTCCGCCGCGCATCAGGCGCACGCCCGGCAGCACCAGGTTAACCCCGACCATCTGGTCCACCTCGGCACAGAACGCGTCCATTTCCAGCGCATGGCGATAGGTTTCACGGATGTCCGGCACCGTGGTATCAGCCTTGATCTGTCCGGCGATGCCCAGCACCAGATCGCTGAAATCCGCCAGTTTCGTTTCGCTTATCGCGCCGGCCCGATCGACCAGCTGCAGCGCGATGCGGAAGCTCACATAGAGCACCGTGCTTTCGGCGATCACACGCTCCCATTTATTTCCGTTCAGCGTCAGGCCGCACACCTGTACCGGCTTGCGAAAATCGAACTTGCGCTGCCACAGTCCGTCCAGCACCGCCGCATGGCTGGGTTCGGCAAGGCGCAGCTCGATGATGAAATCGCTGCGCGCATTCAGCAGTGCGCAGGAATCGTCCAGAACGCTGCTTGCGGATAGCGCATCACCAAACCCTTCTTTCCCGAGTCCGGCATTCGTATCGAACGCATCGTCTTCCGTATCCACAACATGCTGTACCGGCTGCTCGCCCTGACTTGCGCCGCCCGGCTGGTACAGTGCATCACTGTGGTTGGACTTGAATGCCGCACTGAATTTGCTCCGATACTGCCTCTGCTGCCACCAGCCATAGAAATACACCGCGATGATCACGCCGATACCGATTACCAGGAGCGCTACTTGTAATTGACTCATAGGGGAACCATAACGATTGTTCGGAACATGGCGCGGATTATCTCACGCCCAGCGGACAGACATAATACTCGCCGACACGGTACCGGTCAGGCAAGCGGCAATTCCGGGTTGCTCATGCCGATCACCGCAACTTCATCCAGTGCCTTCAGGTACTGATGCTGCTCATGCAGCCGGACCAGCGAATCGGGATGCGGCCTGCCGCGCATCTGCGCGAGCCGGGCGCGGCTTGCGGCGGGCATTTCCCAGTTCAGTCCGCGCAGCATTTCGTCCGCCGATTCCGGCTTGTTGCAAACCAGCACCATGTCGCAGCCTGCATTCAGCGCAGCCTCCGCACGCTGTACGATGCCGCCGGCGACGGTTGCGCCTTCCATGCTCAGGTCGTCGCTGAACACGCAACCCTCGAAACCCAGCTGTCCGCGCAGGATATTTTTCAGCCAGACCGGCGAGAAGCCGGCCGGCCGGCTGTCCACCTTCGGATAGATCACATGGGCCGGCATCACCGCGGCCAGGCCGCAATCCACCATGCGACGAAATGGAATCAGGTCGCACATCTCTATATCGACAAACTCGCGCTCGTCCAACGGGATATCCAGGTGCGAATCGGCCTGCACATAGCCGTGGCCGGGAAAATGCTTGCCGACCGAGTGCATCCCGCCCTGTTTCAATCCCAGCAACAGGCTGTGCGCGAGTTCGGCGATCGCCTGCGGATCGCTGTGGAACGCACGGTCGCCGATCACGCTGCTCTGCCCGTAATCCACGTCCAGCACCGGCGTGAAACTGAAGTCCACACCGCAGGCGCGCAGCTCGGCCGCCAGCACATAGCCGGCCTGCTGCGCCAGATGGCGCGCGCGTTGCGGATGCGCATCCCAGATTTTGCCGAGCTCGCGCATAGCCGGAATTTTCGTGAATCCCTCGCGAAAGCGCTGCACCCGCCCGCCCTCATGGTCTACTGCGATCAGCAGCGGCGGCGTGCGCAGCGCGTGAATCGCGACAGTGAGTTCGGTCAACTGTCCCGGCGACTGATAATTGCGCGCGAACAGGATCACCCCGCCGACCATAGGATGCATCAGTCGAGCTTCGTCCTCCGCGGTCAGTTGCGTGCCCAGCACATCCAGCATCACCGGCCCCAAGCCCATATGTATTCCCAAATTGAATAAGCACAAAAATGAAATCTGCAGCAATCTTTTGGATTATAGGGCCTTTGCCGATAAATCGCGCCTCCATGTCTATCGGCTGACGCTTGCCGCAGAAAAAGTTATCGCGTCTAATCCGGTCAACGCAGGCTAGAAACACGGGACTATTCCAGGCACGCCTGATCAAGCTAGCTGTGAGATATTGCAGTGGTATATTTTCCTGTAAGCTGGACGGCCGTTTGGCTCCACTTTAGAGGTTTCGTATGGTTCAGGCACTGCTAATAATCGATATACAGAATGACTATTTCCCTGGCGGAGCGATGGAACTCGTCGGGAGTCCGCTGGCTGGAGTTCGGGCCGGCAAGCTGCTCCATGAATTCAGGAAAAAATCTCTGCCGATTATTCACATCCAGCACATCTCTGCACGGCAAGGTGCAACCTTCTTCTTGCCGAATACAGCGGGAGCGGAAATACACGAGTGCGTAGCGCCCAAAGCCGGCGAAACCGTGTTTCAGAAAAACTATCCCAACAGCTTTCGTGAAACGCCGCTGCTTGAGCATCTGCGCAAGCTTGAAGTCACCCGGCTGGTCATCGCGGGCATGATGACCCAGATGTGCATAGACACAACCACGCGCGCCGCCGCCGACCTTGGTTTCAAGTGCCTGCTGGCGCATGATGCGTGCGCCACAAAAGCCTTGTCATTCGGCGGCAGCACAGTCTCTGCGGAGAACGTGCAAACAGCATTCCTTGCCGCGCTCAATGGCCTGTTTGCACAAGTGCTCCCTGTGGATGAAATATGCGCCAACCTCTAACCCCGCTCATGTGCCACAGAAGCGCGTCGCCCGCTAGCCCCACGTTGTTAGTCACAAATGAATTTCAACCGGAGGAGCCAAGATGAAAGGGAGTTGTTTATGCGGTGCTGTCGAGTATCAGGTTGATCAGCTCGATATGCCGATTGTTCATTGCCACTGCCGTACGTGCCGCAAGGCCCATGCGGCGGTATATTCTTCAAACGCCGGCGTAAATCGCGAGCACTTCCGATGGTTGAAAGGCGAGGAAAAACTAACAGCCTTTGAATCATCGCCGGGAAAACTCCGGCATTTCTGTTCTGTCTGTGGCTCTCAGCTCGTGGCCGAGCGCCTTGCACAGCCTCACGTCATTGTGCGCGTGGCAACGCTCGATGAAGACCCCGGCAGCAAACCAACTATGCACATCTGGTGTTCACATGACGTTCAGTGGCTACAGGACGACAAGGACGTTACGTTTTACCAGGAATGGCAACCCGGCAGATAACCATGTGCCGCCCAACCCATCATTCCACCGGACCTGCGCGAAAAGCCCTGCAGGCCGGTGAATTCAGACGTTAGCAGTCTGAGACCCCACCATGAACAAAATCAAGGTCTAATCAATCGGAGGAATTTCATGGCCGAACAGCAACCCTCATTCGATGCAGCGAAGTACAAGAACGCGCAGCGAGAGCAATGGAACAAGGACGGCGCAGCATGGCGATACTGGAATTCCACTCTGGATCGCTGGTATGGCGAAGCTACCCGCCAGATGCTCGACCTGGCCCGTATTCAGCCAGGTCAGCGCATCCTTGATATCGCCGCCGGCGCAGGTGAACCGGCTGTGAGTGCCGCCGAACGGGTTGGCCCCGGTGGTTATGTGCTGGCGACCGACATTTCGGAAGGGATCGTCGAGCTTGCGCGCCAGGTTGCTCATGAACGCGGATTCACACAGATCGAGACCCGCGCGATGGACGGTGAAAAACTGGATCTACCTGACGCTTCCTTTGATGCCGTTCTGTGCCGGCTCGGTCTGATGTATATGCCGCACCCGGTAACAGCGCTGCGCGAGTGGCGCCGTGCTCTGAAATCGGGCGGCCGGGTTGCCGTCGCTGTCTTTTCGACGCCCGATCGAAATAGTTGGGGAGCTGTGCCTGCTTCCATCATCCGCGGGCGCGCGCAACTTCCGCCCCCCGTCCCAGGGCAGCCAGGACCATTCAGCCTTGGCGCTCCCGGAGTGCTCGAAGACATTTTCAATCAGGCCGGATTCGCCAGCCCCGAGGTTCGCGCCGTGCCGGTGCCCCATCGAGCGGCCAGCGCTGCCGAGTACGTGCAAGTCGCACGAGAAGCCTTCGGTGGATTCAATGCGATGATAGCTCACTTGCCCTCTCAAGAACGCGAGTCCGTGTGGAACGAAATAGAAGGCTCGCTGCGCAGTTTCGAATCGCCTGATGGCTTCGAAGCGCCGGGTGAGTGCCTTGTCGTTGCGGCAACGAAGTGATCGTACGCAGACTGCTAACCATAAGATACAGCCGAGCCGTCCGGGCGGGGCTTCGCCCGCCTACACGGGCGACTGAACTGAGACGTTAGGGATATCAAACTCATTGAGCTTGTCGTGTTGTCAATTGTTTCATATGCAATCACGCTCGGCCTCCCAGATCGCATTCCGGGAGTTGACTCTGAATCTCAGTTCTATTGGGAATCTCAGTTCTATTGGCTTTGCTTCGTTGTTAGCGGTATCGTTCTATCCATTGGCCTGTTCGTTGGTTTATGCCGTGCCAAAACGAAACGCACGATTGCTATTGCAACAGTCCTAATCTTCGGTAATCGTAGTCTTTACAGGTGATATTGTGTTGCAGTTGCTTATTCCTGCTCAAAAGGGGTTTGCCTTTGATCGAAGTACCTAACCTTGCAGTCAAGCGGGACTGTGCGATTGTGCGTAGCCCCTTAATTTAACGTTAGTTTGCTTTGGAGATTTTCGTGGCTGGTTCCTGTTGTGAAAACAATTGCGCAGTAGAATTCCTGCACGCACGGCAGAAGGGCACCTTGGTGAAGGTGCTCTGGATCAATGCAGTTATGTTCCTGGTCATTACGGTAGCCGCTCTTTACGGCCATTCAACGGCGCTGCTTTCTGACAGCCTGGATAACCTTGGGGATGCGCTGACGTATGGTTTGAGCTTGTACGTAGTTGCGCAGAGTGCAGAGGCCAAGGCGCGGGTTGCCCTGTTCAAGGGGTTTCTCATCTTGCTCGGTGCGGCAGTCGTAATCGTGCAGGTCGCCTGGAAGTCGTTCAACCCTGTAATCCCGTCCTATGAGATTATGGGTGCCTTTAGCCTGGCCGGAGTGGCTGCCAACGGGCTGTGCTTATGGCTGCTGTGGCGGCACCGAAGTGAAGATATCAACATGAGTTCAGTCTTCGAGTGCTCGCGCAATGACATTGCGTCAAATCTGTCGGTACTCCTCGCAGCAGGTGGCGTCTGGCTCTTCCAGTCAGGCTGGCCTGATATCGTGGTTGCGTCTCTGCTGGCTGCATTGCTGCTGAGGTCTTCCATTCGCGTTATTCGCGGCGCAGTAAAGGAACTCGGAAAACAACCTGTCTCTTCGCTCCAGCGGACCGGCCCTGACAGGCCGGCTCGCTGAGCTCGAACGTTTAAGCTTTCCCCACTTATGCACGATCTCACCAACCTTAACGAACCGAAATCAATTCAGGCCATTTTGGCCGATACTTGCGCCGCCGGTTTCACAATGGCGTCCGAGCCTCTTGCATGTTCCCTGCTGCGCACCCTGGCGGCAACCAAGCCGGGCGGTCGCTTTCTTGAGCTGGGCTCTGGCACAGGGCTGTCTACTGCATGGCTACTCGACGGTATGGACCCAAACTCTCGCCTCATTACCGTCGATAACGATGAAAGCCTTTTATCCATTCTCAGAGCCAACCTCGGCGAGGACCCCCGGCTGACGGTCGTTTGTGCAGATGGCGATGAATTTCTGGGCTCGCTTAACGGCCAACATTTTGACTTCATCTTTGCCGATACCTGGTCTGGGAAATATCGCCTGCTTGAGGAAGCATTGGCGCTTGTCAGTCCCTCCGGCCTGTATGTAATCGACGATATGCTGCCCCAGCCCAATTGGCCAGAAGGACACGCCGAAAAAGTCGCTCATCTTATTTCAGCACTTGAGCATCGTAGCGATTTCCGTATCGCCAAAATGTCCTGGGCAAGCGGGGTCATCATTGCGTCCAGGCTCTAACCCATCAATCAACCCGGACTGGCGCGATATAGCCGCGCCAGTCCGTTAATTCAGACGTTATATGGGCATGCTGATGTTCTATGCCATCGTCGACGATTATCACTTTGCGCACGAGGAGGCCGGCCTTCCGAATCCCACAAGGAGCACAAACCGATGACCCTGACCACAATCATACTTCTGGTGCTGGCGCTTTATATGGTGCAGCTCTTCCTGCAGGAAACTTCGCGCTTCGGTTTCGACTTGTGGGGCATCATGGGCAACCGCGACAATCAGCCGGAGATGTCGGTTGTCGCAGGCCGACTGGACCGCGCCAAGAACAACATGCTGGAGTCTTTGCCGATGTTCCTAGGTCTGGCGCTATTGGCGCTGGTCAAGGGCGACGACACGAGCCGGGTTGCCCATGCGGCAACGATCTTCCTCATCGCGCGCATAGTCTATGTGCCGGCCTATGTGAGTGGCATCCCCGTGCTGCGGTCGCTCGTATGGCTGGCGGGGGTTGCCAGCCTGGTAATGATGGCGCTGCCCCTGATCTAGTGCATCTGGTCACCCAACAGTGTCTTATTTGGTCACGCGATGCCAGCATGGCCTATGGCAATTAGATTGAAGCGTTTGTTGCATCCCCCTCAGGAGATCATCATGATTGCAGTAATCTTTGAAGTCTGGCCAGTCGCAGACAGGGCCAGGGAGTATTTCGATCTGGCAGCCGAACTCAGGCCCCTGCTTGAAGAAATAGAAGGGTTCATTTCGATAGAACGATTCGAGAGCCTGACTACAAAAGGGAAGTACCTGTCACTTTCATTCTGGAGAGACGAAGAATCCATCCGCACCTGGCGAAACTTCGGAGAGCATCGAAATGTCCAGGCAAAGGGACGGAGCAGCGTATTCTCAGAATACCGGATACGAGTTGCATCTGTGGTGAGAGACTACGGATTGGACGAGCGCGACGAGGCCCCTGATGACAGCCGTTTCGAACACGGCTAGAACTGCAGTAAAGCGGGACTATGCAATAGCGCAACCTCCCTGCACGTCAGGCGCAATTTTCTGACGTTAACGCATGATCCAGCCCATTACCAGTTCAGCGATCTTTTCGTCTGACAGATTTTCATTTTTAAGCGAAACCCAGGTCGAAAATCGCAGGCAATGGCGCAGGGTTAATGCCAATGATTTTTTGTTTACCTGCGTGACGCTGCAGCTGGCCAGCAGGTCATCCCGCACCTGATCGATATAGGCTTCAAACTGCCCCATGGGTTTCTGAAGTGCTTCAACTTTGTCCAGATCGCGATAAGCCACGCTCCACATCTTTTCAGTGCCGCGATAGTAACGATAAAAGGCCAAAATGGCAGTCCGGCTGCGCTCACTGGGGTCCTCAATCTCTGCCCATTCGGCCATGTTTGGCGGAGGGTGCTGTCCCAGATAATGGGACGTGCAGGCCTGAAACAAACTGATATCGTCCGGAAAGTGGCGATATACCGTCAGGCGTTGCACCCCCGCCGCTTCCGCGATGGCCTTGATGGACGTATTCGCCGGGCCAAGTTCCTCGTGCAACTTCACCGTCGCTTCGACAATCCTTTCCCGTGTCTCGTCCTGCAGTGCCGCCCGGCGGGTTTTCGTGTATTTACGCTTATCCATATTCAGTAAACATAACTGTTTAATTAAAACTTGACAAGCCCCCGCGCCTGGCCTACAGTTAATTTAAGTAAACACCATTGTTTACCTAAATAGACGTAGCCCCAGCATACTTACATGAAAGGAAAAACCAATGACCATTACCAATCAGCAGTCCGGAACCAATGTTCACGAAATAGCCGACGGGATTTATCGCATCAATACGCCGGTGATGTTTGAAGGAGGCCTGGCATTTTCATTCAACCAGTACCTCATTGCCGATGATGATCCCTTATTGTTCCACACCGGTCCGCGCAAAATGTTTGCCTTGGTGCATGAAGCCGTCGCCAGTGTACTGCCGGTTGAATCGCTGCGTTATATCGGTTTTTCGCATGTCGAGGCGGACGAATGCGGCTCGCTCAATGACTGGTTGGCCGCCGCACCGCAATCCGCCCCACTCTGCAGCCAGGTTGCGGGTCTGGTATCGATTAGCGATATTGCTGATCGTGGCCCGCGCACCATCGCGGATGGGGAAATCCTTGAACTGGGACGTCATCGCGTACGCTGGCAGGACACCCCGCATCTACCACACGGCTGGGAGGCCGGCTGTTTGACAGAGGAAAGCACCAAGACCCTGATGTGCGGCGATCTGTTCACACAGGGCGGCGGCGCCGACCTGCCGGCAGTGACCGAATCCGACATCCTCGGGCCCAGTGAAGCGTTTCGCGCACAAATGGATTACTTCTCGCACACGAAAAACGCGCGTGAGATGCTCGAGCGCCTGGCCGCTACGGAACCCACTACCATGGCCTGCATGCATGGCAGCGCCTGGCAGGGTAATGGCGCCCAATTGCTGCGCTCGCTTGCCGATGAATTGTCTGCTTAAGCGCTATTCTCATAAACACAACGCGAGGACACCCGATCATGACAAATTCCACGACAGACAAACTACGCCTCTTCGCCTTTGGCAGCGGTTGGGGCGTCCCGTTCAACACGGCGGCACCGTTTCCGCTCAAGCTCGACACCTGGCTGCGCATGGCGCAAATCCCCTTCGAGTTTGTGATTGCCAATGACCCAAGCAAGGGTCCAAAGGGCAAGTCGCCCTGGATAGAATACGCTACGCTGCGCATGGGGGACTCGAGTCTCATCATCGAGCACCTGAAGGAGCGCTTCGGCATCGATCTGGATGCGCACCTGGATCCGCAACAGCGTGCGCTAGCATTATCGGTACAGCGTATGCTCGAAGAACACTTCCACCAGTGCTTCGAGCATCAGTTGTTCCTCGGTCGGGGCGCCGGAAAACGCTTGCAGGAATTCGCCGCTACCATGCCCATCCCCCTGCGCTGGCTGGTGCCCACCGTGCTCAAGCGCACGTTCACCAAGCAGTTGCATGCGCGCGGCATGGGACGCCACGCGGAGGAGGTGATCATTGCGCAGGGCAAAGCCGATCTCGACGCCTTGTCCGAATTGCTGGGCGAGCAGGCGTACTTTCTGGGCGACAGACCATCGTCGATTGACGCCTGTGTCTTCGGATTTCTCGGTGTCACGCTGTATGTCGCGGGAGACAACCAGTTGTATCAATACGCGGCCTCCATCGAAAACCTGATGCGTTATTGCGAGCGGATGCGGGCGCGTTATTATCCCGAAACGTTGAGCACGCTTGCGCCACGCTTCCCGATCGATTCCGAGGCTGCCAGCCCGGACGCGCGCCCTGCATCGATCCGCGCAGTCGTCGCTTGATCCTGCCTGAAGATCGGGCTTGTCCCTGTCTTTGAGCCTGAACTCTGGGAGGTGATGAAGCAGGAAAACCACGCCGGCGCAACGCTCGTCAAGCCGGCCCAGGACACTTTCCTGGGCGGCTACGCTGGGTGTTTCCGGAGCCCGCAGGCCATACCGGGAATTATTGCCTGTAATCAGCAATGGCCTGCCCCCGAGTTAGGGCATAATCAGGCAAAATCCAATCCCTGAGGCATCGCGTGCACACGACTCTGATATCGTATTTCCCGCTCATCATCCTGTTCATAATTTACTCGGTGATATGCGTGATGCATGCGGCTTTCGTCAAGCTGTCCGGGATGATCCTGCACAGTTTGGTGGTGAGATGGAAGCATGCATTCATATTCGCGCTGGCAGTCACTGTCATGCTGCTGATCATGCTTTTCGGGGCCGTTGTGGCGGGCATTTCCGTCCCGCCGGCCATGTCCATGGTTGTCGGCTTTGTGCTTTCCACCGCGTTCGGCAGTTGGTACTTCAGCACCCGGGCCATGACGAAACAGGGCCAACCGCTGGGCTGGAAAGGCGGACTGAGGCTAAGCGCGCTGGCGTTCCTGCTCCTCGCTGTTACCGGTGCCGTGATGAAGGGAATTATTCATGTGCTGGCAATGGCGGCGCATACCTGACAGCAACGCAATCCTGGAATTCGGGTGCACTGCAGCAGGGAGACAGATAGGCTAATATTTAAAAGTGCATTTGCCACTTATTCATCTGAAGGAGAGCCAGCGATGACCAACATAGCCAGGTTGCGCTACTTCATCCAGTCCTTCACCAGGGTTGTCGAACTGCACGGCAACGATGAGGAGCGCATCTTTGCGGATGGCGGGGATCTGCTGGCAGAGCTGATCGCCCATGATGACTGGCTGCCTGATGAGTTTGCCCGGCCGGATCCGGAACGGTATCAGCAGTACCTGCTTTATTGCGAGCCGATGGAGCGCTTCTCGGTCGTCAGCTTTGTGTGGGGGCCAGGCCAGACCACGCCGGTGCACGACCACACGGTGTGGGGCATGGTCGGCATCCTGCGCGGTGCGGAGACCTGCGAGGAATTCGAAGTGGATTCCGCAGGCCACCTGCGTGCAACGGGATCGCACCGGCTTCACTGCGGCAGCATAGACCTGGTTTCGCCGCGCATCGGGGATGTACACCGGGTGTCAAACGCGCTTGCCGATCGCGCGTCGGTCAGCATACATGTCTACGGTGCGAATATCGGCGCGGTGAAACGCCATGTCTATGAACCGGATACCGGCCGCACCAGAACATTTATCTCCGGATATTCAGGAAACGTGATGCCGAATATCTGGGATCGCTCGGCTGAACTGGCGACCTCGGTCTGATGTTGCTGCCCCTCAATGCATTTGCGAGCAAAACATTTCGATGGACAGACAATGAAAGCGCGCTGTCTAACATCAGGCAATATAGCCAATCTGCAATTCCGTGGAGGTATCTAACAAACACTGGTCCAAACCTCAGCGAAAGGAGATCTGATCATGAACACCGTCCGTCTGCACCGCGTGTTACGGGCTAACCCGGAAAAAGTCTATCGGGCTTTTCTCGAAGCCGACGCAATCGCCAAGTGGCTTCCTCCCTATGGTTTCACCTGCAGGGTTGAGCATATGGATGCCAGCGTCGGCGGCACCTACAGGATGTCCTTCACGAATTTCTCGACCGGCAACGGACATTCCTTTGGCGGCGGTGTCGCGACGATGCGGGAATATCTGCGTGCCGGGCTGGTCGACGAAATCCACCTGGCCATTTCTCCCATCCTGCTGGGCAGCGGGGAACACCTGTTTACCGGTATCGACATGCTTGCACTCGGCTATGACTGCGTCGAACATGTACCCACACAAAAGGCGACCCATGTCGTTCTGATAAAAAACGCATGAATGCGGTTGCGCCATATCCCAGCGAACTGGTAATTCATCAATCATGAATTCGTTTCGTCTTTCCCTTTGCTGTGCCGCCATTGTTGCCGGGCTTGCCGCGATCCCTGCCCGACCCGCATATGCCGATGATGCCAATGGCTACGGCAGCCGCCTCAAGATTCTCAGGGAAATGATCGCGAACAAGCGGGAAAACGATGCGCTCAAGGTCAGCGAAGAGGATCTGGGCGCGCATAGCCAGAACGTGGTTCAGGACAGTTATGCCGGACGCGACATGATTCTTTACGTGCCGTCGCGACTTCCGCGGCCGGGACAGCGCGGCATGGTTGTTGCGTTGCACGGGGGCGGAGGCAATGCCGGGTTCATCAAGGACCACCTTAAAATGGATGGGGTCGCAGAAAAGTACGGATTTATCGTCGCGTACCTGAACGGATCGGATGCATCGGCCAGGCTGCCGGGCAGCATGAAGGCATGGAACGCCGGAAACGGCTGCTGCGGCGAACCCTACAAGACCGGCGTGAATGATGTCGGCTATATCACCGGCGCGGTGCATTATCTTGCCGGGAAATACGGCATCAATCCGAAGCGCATCTACGGTATCGGCCATTCGAACGGCGCAATGATGACGGAAACGCTGATCTGCGAAACCGATCTGTATCAATCTGCAATTTCGCTGGCCGGCAGCCTGATGGCGGAGGTTGATTCCTGTCCCGGCGCGCACGGCAAAACGATACTTGCGATCCACGGCATGGACGATGCGAATGTTCCGCCGGGCGGCGGCAAGGGAACCAGGGGGGTGACCAATATTGCGTTCAAATCGGAGGCTATCTCCAGATCGATATTCGAAAAATCCGGCGGGAAATACATCATCCAGATGCTGCCGGGCACCGACCATAATCTTGAACACATCAGTGCAACGATACACAAGACCGAGGGTATCAGCCTGGCCGAAAAGGCTGCGCGTTTCTTCGGACTCGCTCCGGCGAAGTGATCCCGCACGCCGCTATCCTGTCCGCATCAACCCGACGCGGCGGCTTTGGAACCCTCAGAAGGTTTCGAGCACCACGAACGCGATTATCATGTTGCGCTCGTCGCTGACGGAAAGATGATGTCCGGTGATGCCTAGCTGCGCCAGATGGTCGCTCAGCACATCATCGAATTCAAGCGCCGGTTTGCCGAACCGGTCATGGGCGATCCCGATGCGGTGCAGACTGACCGGGGCGCGCAATCCGCTGCCGACCGCCTTGGCGAAGGCTTCCTTGGCTGCGAAACGCTTCGCGATGAAACGCGCGGGATCGGCTTCGCTGCGAAATTCCTTCAATTCACCCTCGCTCAGCATGCGCCCGGCAAGTCGCTCGCCATAGCGCGCAAACAATATCTCGAATCGCGCAAGCTCGACCAGGTCCGTGCCGATCCCGAAGATCACAGTTGTCCCGCCAGCAGCGCTTTCATTTTCCTGATTGCCGCCTCCAGACCGATGAACAGCGCCTCGGAGATGATCGCATGGCCGATGTTCAGTTCGACCAGACCGGGAATGGCGACGACGGGCTGGACATTGTGGTAGTTCAGGCCGTGCCCAGCATTCACCTGCAGCCCCTGCAATTGGGCATGCTCCGCCGCGCAGCGGATGCGCTCCAGTTCGTTCTCCTGCTCCGCCACATTGTGCGCATCGGCATATTTTCCGGTGTGCAATTCAACTACCGGCGCGCCGGTGCGCCGCGCCGCGTCGATCTGCTTTGCGTCCGGGTCAATGAACAGCGACACGCGGATTCCGGCATCGGAACAGCGCGAGCAGACAGCCTTGATATTGTCGAAATAGCGCACCACATCCAGCCCGCCTTCCGTAGTCAGTTCTTCGCGGCGTTCCGGCACCAGACACAGGTCGTGCGGCTTGATGCGCACCGCAATATCGATCATTTCGTCGGTGGCCGCGCTTTCCAGGTTCATGCGCGTCTGCAGCATGTCGCGCAGCACTTCCACGTCGCGGTCCTGTATGTGGCGGCGGTCTTCGCGCAGGTGCAGCGTGATCGCGTCAACGCCGGCGGATTCGGCGAGCAGCGCGGCACGCACCACATTCGGATAGGGTGCGCCGCGCACCTGACGGAGCGTGGCAACATGGTCGATGTTCAATCCCAGTTTGATCATAATTTCTGCAACTCCTTAATCAGCTCCCGGGTATGCAGTATCTTGCCGCCGAGATGATGGTTGAGCAATATGCGCATCAGCTGTTTGCTCTGCTGCGCGGTGGCCGGATCGCCGTATTCGTCTGCCGCCATGTCCAGCAGCGTCTTGCCGAGCACCGGAAACCCCGCGCTGCCGTTCGCGTCATCCGGTCCGCTGTCATCCGGCAACGGACCGCGTTCCACCGCGTAACGATAGCAGAGTTCCGGCTGTATCGGCTTGGCACTGCCGGCTTCGCAATCCAGCAGCAGCGCATAACCGAGTTCCTGAAGCAGGTGCTTTTCGAAACAGCGCAGCGTCGCGGCATGGTCGGCTTCGTTTGCCAGGCGGTACAGCGTGGCGCGGTAGTAATCGAACAGCTGATCGTGCGGGTCGTCGCGCGCCAGCAGGTTGAGCAGCAGCTCGTTCAGGTAGAACCCGCACATCAGCGCCGTGCCCTGCAGATAGGGTTGCCCGCCCTGCCATTCCGCGCTGTGCAGAGTACGCACTTCTCCCTTCCCGAACCAGCTCAGCAGCAACGGCTGGAAATTCATTAGCACCCCGCGCAAAGCAGAACGCGGGCGCCTCGCTCCGCGCGCCACGATCGCCAGCCTCCCGTGCCTTCGGCTGAATACATCGAGTATCAGGCTGGTTTCGCGAAACGGGTAACTGTGCAGCACGAATGCCGGCTCGTCCTGATGTCTGTTGCGGTCTGCTGCGGTCATGCGCAATTCCGGATCATTCGTAACCCGACATCATTCGTGGCCCGATATTATTCATAGCCAAGGCTGCGCAGCACCCGTTCATCATCCGCCCAGCCGCTGCGCAATTTGATGAACACCTCGAGAAACACCTTGCCATCGAACAGTTTTTCCATGTCCAGCCGTGCCTGGGTCGCGATCTCTTTCAGCTTTTCGCCCTTTTTGCCGATCAGCATCGCCTTGTGCGCTTCACGGTCGACCAGGATTGCGGCGTGGATGCGGCGCAACCTGGGCTGATGCTGGGGGCCTTCCAGCTTGAATTGCTCGATCACCACGCTGGTAGAGTAAGGCAGCTCGTCGCCGGTGAATCGGAATATCTTTTCACGCAATATTTCCGCCGCCAAAAATCGTTCGCTGCGGTCGGTAATGTCGTCCTTGTCATAGATCAGTTCGCCCTCGGGCAGATGGCTGCGTATCGCGTCCCGCAGTTCTTCCAGCTTGCTGCCCAGCTTCGCGCTGACCGGTACGATCGCGGCAAACCTGAAATCCTGTGCGACACGCTCGGCGAAAGAGAACAATTGTCCCTTGTCCGCCACCTCGTCGATCTTGTTGATAACCAGCAATACCGGGCGGTTATCCGGCAGCAACTTGAGCACTTGCTGGTCGCGCTCGTCGTAACGCAGCGCCTCCAGCACGTACAGCACCACCTGCACGTCGCGCAGGCTGCTGGTGACCACGCGGTTCATGCCGCGGTTCAGCGCATTGAGATGCTTCGTCTGGAACCCGGGTGTGTCGACGAACACGAACTGGCTGTGTTCGTCGGAGTAAATGCCGTGGATGCGGTGGCGCGTGGTCTGCGCCTTGCGCGAGGTGATGCTGATCTTCTGGCCGATCAGGTGATTGAGCAATGTGGATTTGCCGACATTGGGCCGGCCGACGATCGCGATAAAGCCGCTGCGGAATCCTTCAGGTTGCTGTTGTGTTGTCATGTTGCGTCCGGCAGTTGTTGGTAGGCGGCCTGGGCAGCCTGCTGTTCCGCATTGCGCCGGCTGGTGCCGCTTCCGCGGGTGGTTATCTTCAATGTCGGGATCGCGCATTCGACATGAAACGATTGCTCGTGGGCCTCGCCCTGCATTGCAATGATGGTGTAGGTTGGCAACGGCAGCCGTTTGCCCTGCAGATACTCCTGCAGCAGCGTTTTGGCGTCCTTGCCCTGCGTCTGGACGTCGATCGTTTCGAGATAGGGGACATACAGATTCAACACGGCCTGTTCTGCCTCGTTGAAGCCTGAGTCCAGCAAGACCGCGCCGAACAGCGCTTCAAGCGCATCGGCAAGTATCGACGGGCGGCGAAAACCGCCGCTTTTCAATTCGCCCTCGCCCAGCCTTAAATGGCTGCCGAGATCGAGCTGTTGCGCGAGCAGGGCAAGCGTCTCTTCCCTGACCAGGCTGGAACGCAGCCGCGAAAGCTCGCCTTCGCTCAACTTGGGATAATTGCAGTACAGGTATTTGGCAATCACGCAGCCGAGCACGCTGTCGCCCAGAAATTCCATGCGTTCGTTGTGTTCGGGCGAATAGCTTCGATGGGTCAGTGCGCGCTGCAGCAGCTGCGGCTGCCTGAACACATGGCCGAATTTCTTGCTCAGCGCATCGCTGGGCACGGCGTGCTGCGCGCTCCGAGTGGCCTTATTTGCCGTCACTGCTGGGGTTGAATTCGAGAAGCAGGCTGATGTTGCCTGCCACCGGGATTTTGACGGTGTAGCTGGCACTCAGCACCGGTGTCGCGCCATCGCTGGAAATCACGATATCGCCCGAATTGATCGCGGTGATGTCGTCAACCGCGGAGTGCCGTTCAAACGATTTCTTGATGTCGAGCGGCGAGGCATTCTGCAAGTTCGGATCATGGGCGATCTCGACGAAGGTATTCTTGATGGTGGCATCCTGTATGTAGGCGGGGATCAGCCTGAACCCGAAAATGGCGCATACCACCACCACGAAGGCGGTGAATACAAATCCGCCGAAACTCATACCGCGTTGATTGACTGGCATTGCTGTATTCATCATATCTCCCTGATCAGTTGATCGTTATTCCGACGCGCTTCAAATCGGAAAAATTCATCCAGATAAAAAATGCCTTGCCGACAATTTCGCTGTCCGGCACGAAACCCCAGTAGCGGCTGTCCCGGCTGTTGTCGCGATTGTCGCCCATCATGAAGTATTCCCCCTTCGGCACCTTGCAGCGCACCAGGTCGGTATCATAAGTACAATTCTCGCGACCGCTGAAATCGGCCACGGCATTGAGCCGAACTGTCGGCATTTCCGGATTAATCAGCAATGCATGCTTGCGATCGCCCAGGGTCTCGATGTGCTTTTCGGTATGCACGAAGTTCAGCCCGGCTTCGACGTAATTATATTCCCCATCCGGCTGCTGCGGCTGCACCACGCCATTGATCGTCAGCACCTTGTTGCGGTATTCGACAACATCGCCAGGAACCCCGATCACGCGCTTGATGTAATCCAGCGAAGGATCTTCAGGGTAGCGGAACACCATCACGTCGCCGCGCTGCGGATTATTGATCGGGATGATTTTCTTGTCGATGACAGGCAGCCGTATACCGTAGGTGAATTTGTTGACCAGAATGAAGTCGCCGACATGCAGGGTCGGGATCATCGATCCGGACGGAATCTTGAATGGTTCGATCAGGAAGGAACGGATGAAAAAAACCACCAGGATCACCGGGAAAAAACTCTTGGCATACTCGACCCACCACGGCTCAGGAACTCCGCTGCCGCGCCTGGCGGCCAACGCGAATCGGTCCAGCAGCCAGATGCAGCCGGTGACCACCAGCAACACGAACATAATCAGTGCGAAATCCATTGCTTCTCCTTAAAACCAAAAACCTCACCAGAAAACTGTTTTCCCGGTGCAGACCGTGTCTTCCAGGTCAATCATCCACCCGCAGGATCGCAAGGAAGGCTTCCTGAGGGATTTCCACGCTGCCAACCTGCTTCATGCGCTTTTTCCCGGCCTTTTGCTTTTCCAGCAGCTTCTTCTTGCGCGAAATGTCGCCGCCGTAGCACTTTGCCAATACGTTCTTGCGCATCGCCTTCACGTTCTCGCGCGCAATGATGTTTGCTCCGATCGTCGCCTGTATCGCGACATCATACATCTGCCGTGGTATGAGTTCGCGCATCTTGGCTGCCACTTCCCTGCCGCGGTACTGACTGTTGGCGCGATGCACGATCACCGACAGCGCATCCACTTTCTCGCCGTTGATCATCATATCCACCTTGACCACATCGGCCGCCCGGTATTCCTTGAACTCGTAATCCATCGACGCATAGCCGCGCGATACCGATTTCAGTTTGTCGAAAAAATCCAGCACGATTTCCGCCATCGGCATTTCATAAACCAGATGCACCTGCTTGCCGTGATAGCTCATGTTGATCTGGATCCCGCGCTTCTGGGTGCACAGCGTCATCACCGAGCCGACATATTCCTGCGGCATGTACAGATTGACAGTCACGATAGGCTCGCGTATCTCCTCGATCTTGGACGGGTCGGGCATCCTGGACGGATTGTCTACGATCAGCACCTTTCCGTCACGCTGCACAACCTCGTAGATCACCGTCGGCGCTGTGGTGATCAGATCCATGTCGAACTCGCGCTCCAGCCGCTCTTGCACTATCTCCATATGCAACAGGCCGAGGAAGCCGCAGCGGAAACCGAAACCCAGCGCCTGCGACACTTCAGGTTCAAAGCGCAGCGCAGCATCGTTCAGCTTGAGCTTTTCAAGCGAGTCGCGCAGCGCTTCGTACTGGTTTGACTCCACCGGAAACAGCCCGGCGAACACTTGTGGCTGCACTTCCTTGAAACCGGGCAGTGCCTGTTGCGCCGGCCTGGCCTGATGCGTGATGGTATCGCCCACCTTGGCCGATTTCAGTTCCTTGATGCCGGCTATGATGAAGCCCACCTGTCCGGCGCTCAAGGTCGGGCGCGATTGCGACTTGGGCGTGAATACGCCGATATTTTCGGTCAGATGCTGGGCGCCGGTGGCCATAAACAGGATTTTTTCCTTGGGTTTGATCGTGCCATTTATCAACCGCACCAGCATTACCACGCCGACGTAGTTGTCGAACCAGGAATCGATAATCAGCGCCTGCAGCGGCGCATCCGGATCACCCTTCGGAGGGGGGACCCGGGCGATCAGCGCTTCCAGCACATCCCGTACGCCCTCGCCGGTTTTGGCTGAACAGCGCACCGCTTCATGCGCATCGATTCCGATCACTTCCTCGATTTCCTCGATCGCGTTGTCAGGATTGGCAGAGGGCAGGTCGATCTTGTTCAGCACCGGCACCACTTCTACTCCAAGGTCGAGGGCGGTATAGCAATTCGCCACGGTCTGCGCCTCGACGCCCTGCGATGCATCCACCACCAGCAGCGCACCCTCGCAAGCCGACAATGAGCGCGACACCTCATAGGAGAAATCCACATGCCCGGGGGTATCGATCAAGTTGAGGTTATAGACCTGGCCGTCCTGCGCCATGTAGCTAAGCGTTGCGGTCTGCGCCTTGATGGTGATGCCGCGCTCGCGCTCGATATCCATCGAATCGAGCACCTGCGCCTCCATCTCGCGGTCGGACAGACCGCCGCAAAGATGGATAATGCGGTCAGCCAGAGTGGATTTGCCGTGGTCGATGTGCGCAATGATGGAAAAATTACGGATTTGCTGCATAGAGTCCAAAATTAAAGCCCCGCCAGAACCGGCGATTTCGGGAACCGCCCGGTATTTCAAAGGCATGGATTCTAGCCGATTTGGGCGGTGTATGCCGGACCGGGTTACTTCTCGTCCAGTCTGATTGCAACATAGCTCGCGCTATCGCCTCTGCGCACCAGCAATGCGACATTGTGTCCCTTGGGAACCTGTTTGAGAATTGCGTTCAACTGGGACAGGGAACGGATCTGCATATTGCCGACCGCCAGCAGCACGTCGCCCGGCTGCAAACCGGCGCCAAGCGCAGACGACCCGGTCACATTCTCGACCAGCAATCCGCCGCTGACCTGCAGTTCCTGAAGTTGATCGGCACTCAATTCGCTGACGGCGATACCCATGCGCGGAATCGCTTCTCCCGAGCTTTTGGAAGGTTTCCGGGCTGCATGCACCATTTTGCTTTCATCCGGCATTTCCCCGACCTCGATGGTAATCCGCCTGACCTTGCCTTTGCGCCACAGCTTTAGGGGAACTTTGGTGCCAGGCTTGACTGCTGCCACGATGCGCGGCAGATCAGCCGAGCTAATTACCTGCTTGCCGCCGAATTCGAGAATCACATCGCTTGCCTGTATGCCCGCCTTGTCGGCCGGACCGCCCTTTTCAACGTTGCTGACCAGCGCACCATTGGGACTGCTCAAACCGAATGAATCAGCCAGTTCGCGGTTCAGTTCCTGTATCGTCACGCCGATACGCCCGCGCGTTACCTTGCCGCTGCTGCGCAACTGGTCCGCAACCTGCATTGCAACATCGATCGGGATCGCAAAGGACAGTCCCATAGAACCGCCGGAACGCGTGTAGATTTGCGAGTTGATGCCGACCACTTCCTCGTTCATGTTGAACAACGGCCCCCCCGAATTGCCGGGGTTGATGGCTACATCCGTCTGGATGAACGGCACCAGGTTTTCCTGGGGCAGGGATCGGCCTTTGGCACTGACGATGCCGGCCGTGACGCTGTTGTCAAAACCAAAGGGCGAGCCGATCGCGACCACCCATTCACCGACCCTGAGCCTGTTCGGATCGCCGACTTTCACGGTTTGCAGGCCTTTCGCATCGATTTTCAGCAATGCAACATCGGTACGTCCGTCAGACCCGATTATCCGGGCGTTGAACTCGCGCTTGTCGGTCAGACGCACCGTAATCTTGTCGGCATGATCCACCACATGCGCGTTGGTCATGATGTAGCCTTCGGAACTGATGATAAAACCCGAACCTAGCGATCGCGACTCCTGCTCGCGTGGAATCTGGGGTGCGAAGTGGCGAAAAAATTCGTATAAAGGGTCGTTTTCGGGAATATTGGGAAAACCCTGGGCGCCCTGGATGATCTGCGTCGTGCTGATATTCACGACTGCTGCACCCTGCTTTTCCACCAGGTCGGTGAAATCCGGCAATTCTTTGCTGTGAGCCAGTGTACTGCCGACAATTCCGAAGACCAGCATCACGCCGGAAAGCAGCAACGATATGTTCGCAAATTTTTTCAGCATATATCCCCCCCAAACAGACTCAAGACGCAAAACTCAAGCCCTCCTTGAACCTTGCATCCTATTCCTCGCCGTACTGCCGGGCGATAACGGCGCCAGACCGATTTTCGTCCCGGAACGATGATATCCATTTGGCAATTGCGAAGCCGGCAATCAGGCCAATCATTGCGCCGGCAGCGGCATATCCGTCACGCAGTCCGGGAAGTTCCGCCCAGTAGCTGCCAAGCATGGCACCCGTTGCCAGCATCAGCAGCGGCATCAGATATACCAGTCCGATTCCGCGCAATATCGAGCCATCGGCTATCGATATGATAACCTCATCCCCGATATCTGCATTGATTGGATTTTCCACCTGGAACAGGCGGGGTTTGCTGCAAAACACCCCTGACATCTTGCTCGCTCCGCAACCTTTTCCGCTGCAAAGTTCGCAACTACTTGCCTGGCTGGCCTGTACAAACGCGTGCTGGCCTTCGATCCGAACAATAACGGCGCGCGTCTCCAGCATGTTACTTGCCGTTGTAACGAACCGAATCGAGCACCTGTATCACCGTGCGCGGCGGTACTTCACCAACTACGGTGATCAACTCCTTGTCCATCACCTTGTGATACAGATTGACAGCACCCCGGCTGGACAAACCATCCTCATCATCCTCGTCCCTGTCATTGGGTTCGATAAATATGGAAATTGAACTCAGGCCGTCAGAGAATACCATTTGAGTGACCGGGGCGTGCCTGCCGTGCATTAGCCGCTCGATCTCCAGCGTCTTTTTGAATCCCGACGGCAGCATGTCGGCGACCCAGCCGCTGTTGATCGGCTTGATGTCCGCGTTGGCCGGCGGCGCATCTTTCAGCTTTGCCGCAGCCTTATCGCATTCCTTGATCCATGAACGATCGATTTTCCCGCCGATTTGCAGCTGGGTAAATGCGTATTGCTCTTCTACCTTGTTATTGTCTCCCAGAACGGCTGCCTTCAGCAGCAAACCCGAATCGGTATGCACCCATATTTCGTGAGCATAACGAAGATTGTCGATGGGTTTGAACAGGATGACCTGGGTGTTGTAACCCGCGACCCGCGCAACACCAAGCAATTTGGCCTTGTAATTTGCCTTCAAAGCGGCAAGTTGTTCCGGCAACAGGGACGGGAAGTTTCCATGCCCGTAATTGCTGCCCAACTGAACCATTTTGTGGTTGACGAAGCCCCAGATCCTGCCATCATGGCTGATGATTTCGCGCTGGGGGCCATCAAGGCTTTCCAGCTTTTCATATTCGCCGTCCGGCTGATTGACGTGAACAATGCTGGTTGTCTCGACACGATTGTCATATTGATAGACAAATACGCCGCTGTAATCGGTCTGGTGCCTGGCAAAGGCGACGACCTCCAGCCAGTCAAGATTTGCCGGCAATTCTTCTGCATGACTGTTGGCAACAACAGCAAGCAATAACCCACAGAATAAAACCGGCAGCCTGACCACTATCTTTTTCCCGAGCTGGTTTTCATCTGTTTTACTGGGCAGCGCCGTTGCTGTAAGAGACTGTTCGGATATATGAAGCGCCGCCATTCAAATCCGCGCTTGGTGAAAATTCCTGGTGCGCCGCCAGATAATCATTGGCGTCTGGTTTGATCTGCATGCTGGCAGGACGGAATGCTGTCTGCTGCATTGCCAGTTGCGGCGCCACTTCCGGGCTGATCTGCAGAGACATCCAGGCTACCACTCCGACCGCCGACAGGGATGCGGCAGCCGACAGCGCGAATGTACGCATCCTTTGTTTTACCGCACGTACTCGGGGCGCAAATACGACAGGCTCGTCTTCCATACGCTCACGGATTTTGTTGCTCATACCGCAATGTATGTGTTCGGGCTGGCGCAGCACATCACCGATCAGGTGATACATATCCCAGTCATTGTCCACGTCAGATCCGCGTTTGATCTGGTCGAGCAGGGTTTCAGCTTCATCCTCGAACAATTCGCCGTCCATCAGCACAGATATCTTCTGTTTCATACTCACCACCTCTTGCCTTTGCTGGTTTCTAACAACGGGCGCAGATTCTCCGCCACCGCCTCGCGCGCCCTGAAAATTCTGGATCTTACCGTACCGATCGGACAATCCATTACGATTGCAATCTCCTCGTAACTCAAGCCTTCGATTTCGCGCAGGGTCAGCGCACTGCGCAAATCCTCGGGTAATTGCTGCAATGAAGCTTGCACGACACCGACAACCTGCTTGCTCATAAGTTCATTTTCCGGGGTATTTACTTCCCTCAACAGACTCGCTTCCTCAAACGACTCGGAATCTTCCGCATCAAATGGCGTACTGGTCGGTGCACGGCGCTTGTTGGCCAGCAGGTGGTTCTTTGCCGTGTTGATGCCGATCCGGTATAGCCAGGTATAAAACGCACTTTCACCGCGAAAACCGGGCAACGCCCGGTAAGCCTTTATAAAAGCATCCTGTGTAACGTCCTCGGCCTCCGCCGGATCACGCACAAAACGCGATATCAGCCGCCCCAGTTTGCGCTGATACTTGGTCACCAGCAAATCGAAGGCGTGCTTGTCCCCACGCTGAACGCGTTCGACCAACTGCTGATCGACATCTCGATCTGTCATCCCCGACTTTTCCAATTATTATTCTTGCTGCGCAACATGATATATGGAGCAAGTATAACCGCTACTACCCTTGGTCGTCAGCTATCGGCAAACCGTCGCGATGCACAACGGCGATAATACCGCCGCACCGGTTCGAATATCCGGGCTACCGCAATGCCGGCTGTCTGATATAGTCCTGAACGAAATCCATGCACAGGAAATTAAATTGCCTCAATTTGACACACTGATAATCGGTAGCGGTTTGGCCGGACTGACCCTGGCCATCAAACTGGCCGAACACCAGAAAGTAGGGCTGATCACAAAAAAAACACTGTTTGACGGGGCGAGCGGATGGGCGCAAGGCGGCATCGCTGCGGTAATGTCCTCAGAAGACTCGCTGGAAGCCCACATCCAGGACACCCTGATCGCCGGCGCAGGACTGTGCGATGAAGCCGCAACCCGCTACGTCGTCGAGCATGGCAGGAAATCGATAGACTGGCTGATATCCCAGGGTGTCCCTTTCAGCAAGGATCCGTCCAGCGATACCGGCTACCACCTCACCCGGGAAGGCGGGCACAGCCGCAGACGTATTATGCATGCCGCAGATGCAACCGGACATGCCGTACAGGCAACGCTCGCCGCGCGCGTGCAGGAGCACCCGAACATCACGGTACTGGAAAACTGCATGTCGGTCGACCTGATCACCGGCAGGAAACTGGGACATCAGGACAACCGCTGCCACGGTGTTTATGTGCTCGACTGCCTGCGCGATGAAGTGCTGACCATCAGTTCGCAAAACACCATTATGGCTACAGGCGGAGCCGGCAAGGTTTATCTCTACACCACCAATCCCGATACCGCGACCGGTGACGGGATTGCAATGGCATGGCGCGCCGGCTGCCGGATCGCCAATATGGAGTTCATCCAGTTCCACCCGACTTGCCTGTATCACCCTCACGCAAAATCCTTCCTGATCAGCGAGGCGGTGCGAGGCGAGGGGGGCATCCTGAAGCTGCCCGATGGAACGCGCTTCATGCCGCATCATGACGAGCGCGCTGAACTTGCCCCGCGCGATGTGGTCGCCAGGGCAATCGATTTCGAAATGAAAAAGCACGGACTGGATTGCGTCTATCTGGACATCTCGCACCAGTCGGTCGAGTTTCTCCAGGAACATTTTCCGACCATTTACGAGCGCTGCATGTCGCTGGGCATCAATATCAGCAAGGAGCCGATTCCGGTGGTCCCCGCTGCGCATTACACCTGCGGCGGGATCGTCACCGACCTGCATGCGCGAACCGATATCGACAACCTCTATGCGGTCGGAGAAACCGCTTACAGCGGTTTGCATGGCGCCAACCGGCTGGCCAGCAATTCGCTGCTGGAATGCCTGGTTTTCGCGGACGCCGCTGTTCGCGACATCCTCGGCACGCCGGGCCAGCCACCCATTCCCCTTCCTGCTTGGGATGAAAGCCGCGTCACGGACGCTGACGAGCAAATTGTCATTTCGCATAACTGGGCCGAACTGCGCCACTTCATGTGGGACTACGTAGGGATTGTGCGCACCACCAAACGCCTGCAACGCGCCCAGCACCGCATCCAGCTACTGCAGGATGAAATCAGCGAATATTACGCAAATTTTCATATCAGTTCGGACTTGCTGGAATTGCGCAATCTGGTGCAGAACGCCGAGTTGATCGTGCGAAGCGCCTTGTCGCGTCATGAAAGCCGCGGACTGCATTTCAGCAAGGATTATCCGGGCTTGCTGGACCACCCCCAGCCGACTGTACTTACTCCGAACATCTTTTCCAGGCGGGGAGAATAGGCATGTGCAAGGGAACGCTCCATAACCAAGGATGTTCGGCTTCATACGAACTTCAGGTGTACGCATAATTCCCGAAACACCCCAGGGCGCATCGAATCGGGGAAAACAACACGGGAAATCGTCCTGTGTCGCCCTTGCGGCCGCACCCTGAACAACACGAAATACGGGCTGACCACGGTCTGTTTTGCTATCTGGCCGAAAAAACCGGGGCCGCTGCGGGTAACCACCGAGATTTCATGCAGGTTGAGGGAAATCTCGTGCCAAGAACCTGGCAACAGCAACAACACATCGCGCAACAAATAATATGCCAGGCTAAGGGCCACCAGCAACAATAGCAGGAGCCTGGCCGGCACTGGCATCACTGTTGCCACCACCACAGATGCCGCTGCAAGGTGCAACAGCAGCAGCAACACTGCAAAGCGCAAAGAAGGCCTGACCGGAAACTGCAGAACGATTGCGCCGGACATTTTCTGTAGCCGGTTTGTGTGTATCAGGGGCGATTCAGAAGAAAAAATACCAGGTCACGCCAAACAGCACCAGCAACGCAATGACCGTCATCAGCAAGTTCCAGCCATTCAGCTGGTTTAAAGTATCCTCGGGAGGCTGGCTGCCGGACGGTCGGTTTTTTGGCAGCGGCTTGGTGGCAACCCTGACGGCGCCTGCCTGGTTGATCGACTTCGCACTCGGTCGGGGGATATTCAGCGTCTTCGACAGCTCGTCAACATCCTCGCTGGAGGCGGTCAGAGCTGCCAGGCGCATGGTCGCGACCGATGAATCGAATGCTTTGGACAATCTTATATTTGACTCGGATTTGATGCCCTCGGTATCACCGCCCCCCTTCCGGGTAATTTCAACCGTGTCCGGCAGCTTGCTTTTGCTTGCCACGGGCGGTATCGATAAATCCACCTTGTGTATCGAATGCGGCATGGTATCCCTGCAGGTGCGCAAATCGGCAGCGAAATCCTTGGCATTCTGGTAACGGTCCTCCACCCCCTTGGCGAGCGCCTTGGCAACAATGAAGTTGACCATTTCCGGCACATCCGGATTGATTGTGTTCGGCGGAGGCGTTACTGCATTCAGTGTCTGGTACATGATCGCGTTGACGTTTTCGCCGTCAAAAGGCGCTTGCCCCGTCAGCATTTCGTAAAGCATCACGCCCAGGGAAAAAATATCCGAACGCGGATCTATCGTCTTCCCCATGACCTGCTCGGGAGACATGTATTTCGGCGAACCAAGCACCATGCCTGTTTGTGTACGCACGGAAGAAGATTCCATGCGTGCAATGCCGAAATCGGTGATTTTCACATGGCCGTCGCGTATCACCATAATATTGGATGGCTTGACATCGCGATGCACGATTTCATGCTCGTGTGCATAAGCCAGGCCTTGCGCGACCTGGGCGACGATATTCAACACCTGGTCAATCGGCAACAAAGGACCCTCGTTCATGATATCGCGAAGCTCGCGGCCTTCCAGCAGTTCCATCGCGATATAGGCAACATCGCCGCTCTTGCCCACATCGTAAATTGTCACGATGTTTGGATGATTCAGACGGCCAGCTGCCCTGGCTTCCTGGTAGAAGCGCCCTTCGTATTCATCTTTCTCATCCATAGCCAGGCTGAGGTTGATGGTCTTGATCGCAACCACGCGATCAATCAGCGGATCCCGGGCCTTGTAAACCACTCCCATGGCCCCTTGGCCAAGTTCGCCAAGCACCTCATAGCGCCCCAGGTTGCTAATCAAAATTGTCACCCAAATGAGTCATTGTCGTCATGCCAGATCTTGTCATCCCGCTACCCAGGTATGGTTACACTAATTGCAACGGTTGGGTTTGATATGTACGCTCTTGCCGACACCGAGCTTGACGCCCTGCGTAAATATACCCTTGCTTGGATTGCTCAATATCAGCGAATGCCTTCCCGGTTGAACAAGTATCGTCAACGGCTTTTTATCGATCCGCCCTTTGCTGATACCGTCGACGAACACTTCGGTTCCCTCCATGCAAGTGATAACAATATACGATTTCTTGCTGCCACTTGATGTGGTGTATGGCGCGCCGGGTTCGTTATTGGCCTGATTATCCGCAACTCTGGTTTTTTCTTCCGGCCTGGCCTTGGTGTTGACCCGAGTTTGGCTCTTGGTAGCGGCTTTGGCATTTTTGCTCCCGGCCTTTTTCCCGGTCTTAGCTTTTGAATCCGTCGGAGAGTGCGCTGCTGCGGCCTCTTTGGGCTTGACTATGGAATCTGCCGGAGCAGACGTAACAGTCGAATCCGCCGCACCGGGTACAGGCGCATTTTCTGCCAGCACCGCTGCGCTCGGCCTTGCAGCGACTCCACGGTAAAAGGGCCAGCTTGCCAGCAGCGCAATAATCAGCAGCAATGGAACTGCGACAGCTGCTGCATATATTCCTCGCTGCCGGGTGTCAGCTTCACGGAATCGCGCAATCGCCAGATCGAACCACGCATGCATACGCGTCGTTGCCAGATTCCAGGCCGTTCTGACGCGTCCCAGCGCACTTACCCATTTGTTTTCTTCCGGCACGGCAACCGGCGTGAGGGCCGCTCCGCGGCGTGTCGTCTTGTCGCCCGGATAACCGATTGCATACACTTCGTGTTCCCGCACATGTTTGTCTGTCCGCGAACCCTGATAGTGGAACATCCCGGCATACTGTGGCGAAAGGCGGGATACCGCATCGTAATATGAACGCGACACGAGAATCTGGGCAACATCGGCAAATCCCATTACGCGCTGTGCAACGTTGATACCGTCCCCGACAATATTTGGCTGACCGTTGATATCCCTGACCAGGCGAACCGGACCCAGGTTGATTCCCATACGCACCAGCAGTGGATGATCCACGTCAGGCGCTTCATTTAGCAGGCTCTGGCGCAAACTGAGGGCTGCTTTCAATGCGTCCTCAACATCACCGAGAAAATTGATCGCCGCGCCGTCGCCAGTATCAAGTATGATCCGGTCCGTCATCGGTACATCACGGATCGCCTCGGAAAGATAGCTGTTGAATCTATCCTTGAGTGAGATTTGTCCAGCGACGGACTTCTTGGAATATTCGACAATATCCAAGAACAGCACACTGCACATTATGGTCTTGTTACCGCGTTCTTCCATTCAAATTTCCCGTGTCCATACAGTTGCAGTTTCCTTACTCCAGCCTTGCAGCGCGCACGATGTAATCATGCGGATTCTAGTTGCAGTCAGTGTTTTACACCAGATTTACTTTTTTTCGCATCCGCCGGTACGGCGCGTCTGACACGTCCAGTTGCGCGGGCAGAATCCCGGACTGGTTTCTTTGTCGGCGATCGATCGGATTGGCGCAATGCCGGCAACTTCCGCTGTGGCAATTCAGCTTTGCCCGAGTCGATACCAACCCATTCCAGCACCTGCCCCACCTCGCCCTCGCCCAGTTCGGCAGTCATGCCCCGCTTCAGACGCGGCGGCAGGTTGATTATACCGAAGCGTATGCGCATCAACCGGCTTACCGGGAGACCCAGCGCATCGAAAGTGCGGCGCACCACTCGGTTGCGACCTTCCTTGAGCATCACGCGATACCAGTGGTTGAAACCCTCGCCCCCCTGATCTTCAAGTTTCTCAAACTTTACCTGGCCATCTTCCAGTTCAACGCCCTTTCTGAGTACCATATCCATCTGCGCTTCCGTCATCTTCCCCTGTACCCGGACCGCATATTCGCGCTCCACTTCAAAACGCGGATGCATCAGCCGGTTGGCCAGCTCTCCGGAAGTGGTAAATATCAGGAGGCCGCTGGTATTGAAATCCAGACGACCGACCGCAATCCATTTTTGCCCGCGCAGTTTGGGCAGCTTGTCGAACACACTGCTGCGTTTCCCGGGATCGTTGCGGCTGACAATCTCGCCTTCCGGCTTGTGGTAAAGCAGCACTCGAGCCGCGTGTTCGCGCTCGCCAACGCGCATGGTACGGCGCTCGGCTTTTACCAGGTCTCCTTCGAACACCCGCATACCCAGGGTTGCGGTTTCGCCGTTGACGCTGACCTGCCCTTTTGCGATCCATTCTTCCATCATTCTGCGTGAGCCGAATCCGGCGCCCGCCAGCACTTTCTGCAACTTCTCGCCCAGGGATTTTTCTTCGGATATGCTGTCATCGCCTGCCGTGCCGCTTTCCGGGTCCGGCCGGGGCGGCGCCTTGTGGTCCTGTTTCATGCCTCTACCTCGCGCCGTTCCAGCATGGCTTGCGCCAGGGTCCCGCTATCCACTTGCTCCAGTTCACCACCCACCGGCAGACCGCGCGCAATGCGCGACACCTTGATACCCTGTGATCGCAGCAATGTTGCCAGATAATGAGCAGTGGCGTCGCCTTCCACCGTGAAGTTGGTCGCCAGAATCACTTCGCACTCCTGCTCCTTTGCGCGCCTGACGAGACGCTCAGCATGCAATTCATTCGCCCCTATCCCATCGAGCGGCGACAGCCTTCCCATCAGCACGAAATATTGCCCTCGATAACACTGCGTCTGCTCCATCATCAGCAGGTCGGCAGGCATCTCGACCACGCACAACAGCCCGGCATCGCGTTTGGGGGACGCGCAAAGGCTGCACACTTCCTGCTCGGAAAAGTTGTTGCACTTGCTGCAGTGCTGGATGTTGCTGACCGCCATTTCCATCGCCTGCGCCAGATGAAGTGCGCCGGCACGGTCACGCTGCAGCAAATGATAGGCCATACGCTGCGCCGACTTCGGTCCCACGCCGGGCAGACACCGCAAAGCGGCAATCAATTCTTCGAGATGCGAAGGCGTCACCAGGGAAGAGGACATCAGAACGGCAGCTTCATCCCGGGCGGCAGGCCCATGCCGGCGGTAAATGCGTTCATGCGCTGCTGGGTGGTCATTTCAACCTGTTTAAGCGCGTCGTTGACAGCCAGCACGATCAAGTCTTCCAGCATGTCCTTGTCATCCGTCAGCACGCTGTCGTCGAGCACAACCCGGCGCACAACATGTCCGCAGGTCATGGTGACCCTGACCATGCCGGAACCGGCCTGGCCTTCTACTTCCACCGTGGCCAGCTCGGCCTGAGCCTTTTGCATGTTTTGCTGCATCACCTGGGCCTGCTTCATCATGCCGCCCAATCCGCCTTTCATCATTTCCTGTTCTCCTTGACTCGTTGTATCGGTTTGATTGAATCTTCGATCAGAACTGCATCCAGTTTGGCCTGTGCATCGTGCACGAAGCTATCATGAGCTATTGAGTCGCTCGCCAGCTGCTGATTGAGTTGTTTGCTTTGCTGCTCCAGAATCGCAGGCGTTGCCGAATCCGCTTTGCCCAATACAATATTCAGCTTTACCGGCCTGGCAAAATAATCCGACAGCGCTGCCTGCAATTTTTCTGTTGCCAATCTGTTGCTTTGCAAATGCTTGTGTTCCTGGGACAGGCGCAGGGTAATTTGCCGGTCCGAGAAACTTTCCATGATGCAGTGCTTTGCCAGCTGCTGCGCCATTCCCTGCACATTCAGCTGGTCCAGTATCACGCCCCAGTCCGGCTGTTTGTCTGATGTAATTTCTTCCTCTGCAGACCGGGCAGCAGAATCAGGCGCAGCCGGAGCGGTAGGCGCGGCATGTGCAGAACGACTGCCTGCAGCAGGTTCAGCGCCCGGCCGCACCTTGGCCAAGGGCATATCCGCAGATGGGCGCGCGAAATCCCTGGCCGGCGCAAATGCCAGCATGCGCAGCAATGCCATGGTAAATCCTGCGTAGTCGTCAGGCGCCAGATCGATTTCGTCGCGCCCATGGATTGCGATCTGGTAAAACAATTGCACTTCTTCGGAAGTGAAAGCCTTAGCCAGTTCCTGTTGTCGTGCCCGCTCCGGCTCATCATCGTCGATTGCATCCGGCACGGTTTGCATCACGGCAATACGATGCAGCAGCGTAGCCAGCTCCTGCAATGCTGTATCGAACGCAATGCTGCGCGTAGCCATGTTGTCGGCGATTGCCAGCAGTGCGCCACCATCCTGTTCCCGCAGCGCCGTCAGCAAATCAAGCAGGTAGCCCTGATCTATCGCCCCCAGCATGGTATGCACGGCCGACTCCTCGACCTTGCCGGCGGAATAGGCGATAGCCTGGTCCATCAGGCTCAACGCATCACGCATGCTGCCTTGCGCGGCGCGCGCGATCAGCGCGAGCGCCCCTTTTTCGTATGTGATCTGCTCCTGTTCGAGCACATACTGCAGGTGTCCGACAATCAAGGCGGGCGGCAATTGCTTCAGGTTGAATTGCAGGCAGCGCGACAACACGGTAACCGGTATTTTTTGCGGATCAGTGGTGGCCAGTATGAATTTCACATGTGCTGGCGGCTCTTCCAGTGTCTTCAGCATTGCGTTAAAGGCTGACTTGGACAGCATATGCACTTCGTCGATGATATATACCTTGAAGCGACCGCTGCTGGGAGCGTACAGGGCGCTTTCCAGCAATTCACGCATATTGTCGACCTGCGTGTTCGAAGCAGCATCCAGTTCAATCAGGTCGACGAAGCGCCCGCTATCGATTTCCCTGCAGGCGCTGCATTCGCCGCATGGGGTGGCGGTGATTCCGGTAACGCAATTCAGGGACTTCGCAAAGATTCGCGCAATGGTGGTCTTGCCGACTCCGCGCGTACCGGTAAACAGATAGGCATGATGAAGGCGGTTTTGCGTGAGCGCATTGCTCAATGCGCGCACCACATGCTCCTGTCCCGCCAGCTGGGCGAAGCTTCTGGGGCGCCATTTACGAGCTAAAACCGTGGATGAAGACAAGACTGTGCCAACTTAATAAGGCGGATGGAAAACATCCGGAAATACCGGAAACGACTCTGAAACTGAACGATACATCATCGTGCATTTGCCCCAATAAGGAGGCGAGCCTTACCCCCGGCACTTGCATAAGTAGCTGTGGCTGCTTCCTTCCGGACCTGACCAGGTTCGCTACGCTGCAATGCGGGGAGACCCGCCAATTCGTAAATTTTGTAATACGGACGACGGTTCATGATAGTCGAAATTGCCGGCAAAATCCATGCCAAATCGGCTCTGAGGCCTTCCCGAACCCAGATATATCCGGCAGAAACAGCACGCACCCGGTTTCTTTTGCGTTTTCGATTATGCCCAGGTGGCAATACTTCAAATCGGTGGCCAGCCTCATGCCGGACGGCGTTCCTCAGCTTAATGCCAATGCCCCTGCAATCAGTAACGACAACCCCAGTATCAGTGTGAACCAGATGAAATCGCGATCATGCCTCAAGCGGCGCAACAGTCCGGGCGAGCGCGGCGAGCGAGAGAGCTGCTTCCGGTCGCGCGGGGTTGGCGCTTGCAGGCGCGCCATCGCCTGATCGGAATCGAATCGCCGCGACAGAGTCAGGCGGCTGTCGGTTTCCACGACAGCAGACATGCGGCGCTGGGCCGGCTTTTTGGCAGATGATGGCTTGAGCGCTATCGTTTTATTGGCCGTGTCAGCAAATGATTCATCTTCGGAGATATCGACGGTTCGTTGCAGTGTGATCGTTGACGGGGCCAGTTCCTGCAGGCAGTGGCGCAAATCATCGACCATTTCCCATGCGCTCGCGTAACGGGCAGACGGTTTCTTCTCCATCGCGCGCTTGACCACCAGATCAAGCAGCGGAGGTACTTGCGAATTGATCTGGCTTGGCGGGGGCGGCTCAAAATTAGCCACGTTATGCATTACCTGGGTCAGGGTGTCACCCTTGAACAGTTTGACACCAGTCAGCATTTCGTAGAGCACGATCCCGAGCGAAAAGATATCCGTGCGTTGATCGAGCTTGCTACCGCCAATTTGCTCAGGTGACATGTATTTTGGCGTTCCCAGCCGCATACCCAGTTGCGTCTTGATATCCGACACCTTCAGACGGGCGATGCCAAAATCCATGATCTTTACCCGCCCGCGCGGCAATAGCATGACGTTGCTGGGTTTGATGTCGCGATGGATAACGCCGCTGTCGTGAGCAAATGCCAGTCCTTCGGCCACCTGCTCGGCTATTGCAACAGCTTCGCTGATCGGAATCGATGACTGTGCCATGCGTTCGCTCAATTCGCTGCCGTTGAGCAGTTCCATCGCCATGTAGGCCAGCGCGCTTTCCTCGCCAAAATCGTAAATGGTAATGAGCGACGGATGATTCAGTCGCGCGGCCGCCTTGGCCTCCTGGAAAAAGCGTGCCTGATATTCTTCTCGATCCTGCTCTGTATCGTCCAGCGCAATGGTCTTGAGCGCCACGGTACGATCGAGCACCGGGTCATGCGCCTTGTAGACCACCCCCATCGCACCTCGGCCGAGTTCGGCCTGGATACGGTAGCGCCCCAGTTGCTTGAGCTTACGGCTTGCCATGGCTGAACCTCTTGAGGTGATCAAGCGCGCTGGAAATGCTGCTGCCCATGTAGTTCGCCAAAGGCCGCGGCCGGTCCGGCACACCTAGGCGAAGCGTCACTGCAGTGGCGATCAGCAAGGCGGCAGCGATGACGGCAGACAGTATGAAGCGCCGCCGGCGCTGGCGCTGCGCGCGGCGATCAAGGCGAAAGGCCTGATAAGTGCGCAGCCCGGCATCGCTGAAATTCTCGGTCTGGGCCAGCACACTTTCGGAACCGGGTGACATATGCGCCAGCGCCGTTCGGAAGTTTTGCGTTGCCAGCAGGCCTTCCTCTGTGGCAAATGCTGCCATCACGGAAGCGGTAACCACTCCGTCACCAACGAGCTCGGCCCCGGAAGCACCGTTGATGACCTCGACTGGTCCATGATCGATACCGATGCACAACCCCAGACCGGCCTGATTGGCTTTCAGTGCTCGCTCTGCAAATACAAGCGCCGCAGGCGCGTTATTCAATACGGCCACGGCAGCACTGCCGCTACCGGAGAGGACAATACGGCCTCTGTCCGGAATATCGGGCAATAACATGGCAAGCACAGTGTCGAGTTGCGCACTCAGCCGTGCCTGCTCCGCGACAGGGCGGCGTGCATAATCATTCAGTCGAAGCAGAATTATGCTGCTCAGTGCCGGTAAATGGTCAGCTTCGGTCATAGGCCGGGGTTTGGTAATGGGCGATCATGGAAACACTGTGCCCATGCGCCCGGGTTGTTGCGGATCTAAACTCTTGAAGTTCGCTATCAATGCTGCAGTATTCCATTAATCAAAGTCTTCCGAAGCGTAAGATATCATCCACGCTGCCGTAGCCCGCCCACCCCGGAAAACGTTAAACAAGCATCAGCGAAAGCCAGGATTGACGGTTCATGATGTGGAAAATCCTGACGTAACTTGTGCTGCTGAATATTAGCTCATCCATGCCGCAAATATTATGAAACTATACCAGACGAAAAGTGATTCCAGCATTTTCATTTTGCAATCTTGACCGGGATTTCGGCTATCCGTTGGCTCCATTTCGCCGGGCCGGCCTCGTGCACCGAACAGCCTTGGGTATCGACTGCGACAGTGACAGGCATGTCTTTCACCACGAATTCGTATATCGCTTCCATACCGAGGTCGGCAAAGGCGACAATCCTTGATTGTTTGATCGCCCTGGATACCAGATAGGCTGCTCCGCCAACTGCCATCAAATATACTGCACCGTGCTTTTTGATCGACTCGATGGCATTTTTGCCCCGTTCGGCCTTGCCTATCATGCCGATCAGTCCGGTCTGCTCCAGCATGGTATCGGTGAATTTATCCATGCGCGTAGCCGTGGTGGGTCCGGCAGGGCCGACCACTTCGTCGCGAACCGGATCGACCGGACCGACGTAATAGATGAACCGCCCGTTAAAATCCACCGGCAAAGGTTCGCCCTTTGCCAGCATTTCCACCAGACGCTTGTGCGCCGCATCACGCCCGGTGAGCAGATTCCCGGATAACAGCAGCGTCTCTCCCGGCTTCCATTTCGCAATGTCTTCGCGAGTGACGGTATCGAGGTTTACGCGACGGGCTTCTGGGGAAGGTTCCCAGAGCACATCGGGATAATCCTCAAGTTTCGGCGGTGTGAATTGCGCGACACCGCTGCCGTCAAGTTCAAAGTGGATATGACGTGTCGCGGCGCAGTTCGGAATCAATGCAACTGGTTTCGACGCCGCGTGAGTCGGATAATCAAGAATCTTCACATCCAGCACTGTAGTCAGGCCTCCCAGCCCCTGTGCTCCGATACCCAGCGAATTGACCCGGTCACATATTTCGATTCGCAGTTCTTCGATGCGGTTCTGTGGTCCGCGTGCCTTCAATTCGGTCATATCCATGGATAGCATCAGCGATTCCTTGGCAAGCAACATTGCCTTTTCAGCCGAACCTCCAATGCCAATGCCGAGCATTCCCGGCGGACACCATCCCGCGCCCATTCCGGGCAACTGGTTTACCACCCATTCAACCACATCGTCGCCGGGATTCAACATTGCGAATCGTGCCTTGTTCTCCGAACCGCCGCCCTTGGCAGCGATGCGCACATCGACTTTTTCTCCAGGAACGATTTCGAAATGCACCACTGCAGGAGTGTTGTCTCCGGTGTTTTTGCGCTTTCCCGCCGGATCGGCCACGATTGAAGCACGCAATACATTTTCGGGATTGAGGTAAGCCTTGCGCACGCCTTCGTTGACCATACTGGCGACGTCCATTGTTGCACCTTCCCAATGCACATCCATTCCCACTCGCACGAAGGCTACGACGATGCCGGTATCCTGACATACCGGACGATGTCCCTGCGCGCACATTCGCGAGTTGGTGAGTATCTGCGCCATGGCATCCTTCGCCGCGGGTGATTCCTCAAGGCGATATGCTGCGGCCAATGCCCTTATGAAATCTGCCGGGTGGTAGTAGGAAATAAATTGCAGCGCATCGGCGATGCTTTCGATGAAGTCCTGCTGGCGTATTGTGGTCATGATAAATGGTCTAAATTATTTCTGATGAGTATGCGCATCTATCAAGGCAGCGTCAAATCAATGATAAACGAAGCCGACCTTCTACAATTTGCACTCACCCTGGAAGGCAGACAATCTGGCAATAGCATAGCGCGGAACGAGACAGGCAAACAGCCCGGCAACAGATTTTTGGTGGGCCGTGTAAGATTTGAACTTTAGTCCGTCTTCCTCATTGGAATCTGGAAATTCGGTCAAGCCCCGGTCTCAAGCACCGAGGACGTTCTGATTCCGGCCAACCAGGAATTGGCGACAGAAACGTTATAAAGCCGACTTCTGCTTCAAAGCAGAACGCCCCACTGTTCGCGGAGGGGCGTTTTGTTTGCAAGGAGTCTGACGATGACCTACTTTGCCTACGGCCGTCCCGATGGGACTTAACATTCGCTGCGCTCATGTTAGCCTGCGCCGCAACAAGCGCCGTTGGCGCGTGTTGTCATAAACTCAAGCAGGTCAATACGTTTCAACCCACAAACAAAAACCCGGCACTAGGCCGGGTTGTTTGTTTGTAAGGAGTCTGACGATGACCTACTTTCACATGGGTAATCCACACTATCATCGGCGCTAAGTCGTTTCACTGTCC
>JAJDNO010000024.1 GCA_022340615.1 Gallionella sp.
AAATCAAGATAGCGGCGATTACGGGTAACGATGTACATCGCGCCGCTGATAGCCAGCAGCAATGCCACCAGCATGATAAGCAAACGGATCAGCATGGCTGCGCCATTTCATGCGGTCCTAAACGGACTGCAACTGAAGGCGAAGGTACGCGGGAGCCTCTTCCACACTGTCGAACGTAATGTATTCCCAGGCCTGCTCGTCGGCGAGCAGTTCGCGCAACAGCGCGTTATTCAGGGCATGGCCGGATTTGTATCCGGAAAAAGCGCCGATCAGCGGATGACCGAGCAGGTACAGATCGCCAATCGCGTCAAGCACCTTGTGCTTGACGAACTCATCCTCGAAACGCAATCCGTCCGCGTTCAGCACACGGTAGTCATCCATCACGATTGCGTTATCCAGGCTGCCGCCCAGGGCAAGGCCTTGCGCGCGCATATACTCGACATCCTGGGTAAAACCGAAGGTGCGCGCGCGGCTGATGTCGCGCACATAGGACTCCTCGCCCAGATCGATGGTAATGTGCTGCCTGGTGCTGGCAAACACCGGGTGGGAAAAATTGATCGTAAAAGTCAGTTTGTAGCCATCGTGCGGCTCGAAGCGCACCCATTTGTCGCCCTGTTTCACCTCGACAGGCTTCTTGATGCGGATGAATTTCTTGGCTGCGGATTGTTCGACGATACCCGCGGATTGGAGCAGGAACACGAATGTCCCGGCGCTACCGTCCATGATCGGCACTTCCGCACTATCCAGATCGACAAAGGCGTTGTCCACACCCAGTCCGGCCAATGCCGACATCAGGTGTTCGATGGTGGCGATACGCACACCGCCCTGCTCCATACAGGTGGATAGACGCGTGTCATGCACCAGATCGGCGCGTGCGATGATTTCCTCGACCGGCTTTACGTCCACACGGCGAAACACGATTCCGGTATTGACCGGCGCCGGCCGCAAACCGAGCGTGACTTTCTCGCCGCTGTGCAAGCCGACACCCGTCACACTGACGGAACTCTTCAAGGTGCGCTGTTTGACCATCTTCCTCATCATTACTCGCTGAAATCGCAGGTTATTCTAGCACAATCAACAAGCAAGACTTGTGCCTCCCGTCGCTCAATACGTGCCTCCCGTCGCTCAATCCGCCTGTTTGCGCAGGAAGGACGGGATGTCGTAGGTATCCACGCCCGATTTCTCCATCGCATCCACCGCCGCCCTTCGCCCGCTCCGCATGATGGTCGGCGTTTCCAGTTCGCCGTAATTCACCCCGGACATCGGCTCGTCGTTGGTACCGGTGCGCTGGTAATCCTGGTTCTGGTAGACGATTTCGGGTTTGGCCTGTTTGCGCGCGTGCGGAGCCCCAAGGCCGGTGGCTACAACAGTCACGCGCATTTCGTCCCCCATCGATTCATCGAACACCGAACCGACGATCACGGTTGCTTCCTCCGCGGCGAACTGGACGCACTCCATCACATCGTCGATTTCCTTCAGCTTGAGCCTGTCCGAAGAAGTGATATTCACCAGTACGCCGCGTGCTCCCGACATATCCACATCCTCGAGCAGCGGGCTGGCAATCGCGCGTTCTGCTGCAACTCGCGCGCGGTCGGAGCCCGAAGCAATCGCTGATCCCATCATTGCCATGCCGTTTTCCGACATCACGGTGCGCACGTCGGCAAAGTCGACGTTGATCAAACCCGGCACATTGATCACTTCGGCGATGCCCGCCACCGCGCCCTGCAGCACGCCGTTGGCCGCCTTGAACGCTTCCGGGACGGTCACGTCATTGCCCAACACCTCCATCAACTTGGAATTGGGCACGATGATCAGGGAATCGACAAATTCGGTCAGCGACTCGATGCCGTCCTTAGCGAAGCGCATCCGGTTGCCCTCGTACGCAAACGGCTTGGTTACCACCGCGACGGTCAGGATATCCAGCTCCTTGGCGATCTGCGCGACGATGGGCGCCGCGCCGGTCCCGGTGCCGCCACCCATGCCCGCGGTGATGAACACCATGTGCGCGCCGAACATCATCTCCTTGATTTGATCTCGATCCTCTTCAGCCGCCGCCTGCCCGACCGATGGTTTCGCGCCCGCACCCAGACCCTTGGTGATGTTCAGCCCGATCTGCAACTGGGTTTGTGCCTTGCTGCGTTTGAGCGCCTGCGCATCGGTGTTGATGACAATGAATTCGACGCCCTGCACGCCCTGTTCGATCATGTGGTCAACTGCGTTGCCGCCGCAGCCGCCCACTCCGATCACCTTGATCACCGCATCCTGCGTTTGTGTTTCCATGATTTCAAACATCGTCGTCTCCTTAAAATAATCGCCGAACTTCCGGCCTTGCAATAACCAAACTGCCCATTTCCAGAACTGCTAAATCAGAACTGCTAAAAATTTCTCTGCAACCACGTTTTCATTCTTGCCAGCACGTCACCAAAGGAATTCGATTGCATGCGCGTCTCCTCGTTGCGTTGATGATGTTCCAGTCCGTACAGCAGCAACCCGACACCGGTCGCCATGCGCGGCGTTTTCACCACGTCCGACAGGCCGCCGACGTATTTCGGAATGCCCAGGCGCACCGGCAGGTGGAAAATTTCCTCGCCCAGCTCGACCATGCCCTGCATCGCGCTGCTGCCGCCGGTGATCACGATGCCGGACGACAGCAACTCCTCGAATCCGCTGCGGCGCAGCTCCTGCTGGACCAGCGAATACAGTTCCTCGACGCGCGGCTCGATCACCTCCGCCAGCGTCTGGCGCGACAGCATGCGCGGCCCGCGTTCCCCGACGCCGGGCACCTCGATCGCACCGCCATCCGCCAGCTGGCGCAGCGCGCAGCCGTGCTTGACCTTGATGTCTTCTGCATCCTGCGTCGGGGTGCGCAGGGCCATCGCGATGTCATTGGTGATCTGGTCGCCGGCGATCGGTATTACCGCGGTATGCCGGATCGCGCCGCCGGTGAACACCGCGATGTCCGTGGTCCCGCCGCCGATATCGACCAGGCACACGCCCAGCTCCTTCTCGTCGTCGGCCAGCACCGACTTGCTGGATGCAAGCGGCTGCAGGATCAGTTCGTTCACTTCCAGTCCGCAGCGGTGTATGCACTTCATGATGTTCTGCACCGCAGCAACCGCTCCGCTGACGATATGCACCTCCACATCCAGCCGCATCCCGCTCATCCCCAGCGGCTTCTTGATGCCGTCCTGCCCGTCGATGCTGAATTCCTGTTCGAGGATGTGCAGTATCTGCTGGTCGCTGGGCAGGCTGATCGAACTGGCAGTTTCGATCACCCTCTCGATGTCGGCCGCAATGACCTCCTTCTCCTTGATCTTCACCATGCCGCGCGAATTGATGCTGCGGATATGGCTGCCGGCAATCCCGGTATAGACCTCGGTGATTTTGCAGTCGGCCATCAGCTCGGCTTCCTCCAGCGCGCGCTGGATCGCGCCCACCGTGGCTTCAATGTTGACCACCATGCCTTTCTTCATGCCGGATGACGGGTGCATGCCCATGCCGATCACTTCCAGCATTCCGTCCGGCTTGGCTTCGCCGACGATGACCACGATCTTGGACGTGCCGATGTCCAGCCCGACCACCAGATTTTTAGCTTCCCTGTTTCTATTCATCGCATGTTCCCCGTTGCCGCCCGTCAACCATGTTTGCCCAATCCACCCACCGCAAATCCGTTGCGATAGCGCAAATCCACATATTTCACCCGCTTCTGTATCGCCGCGAGGCTTCGCGGGTAAACCTTCACGAATCTTTCCAACCGAAGCTGCATATCCTCGCGCCCCAGTTCCAGCACCATGCCGTTGTTCAAATGCAGCTGCCAGGCATGGCGCGGCGTCAGCACGATCTGTGCAACCTGCAAATCCAGTCCGGCAAGCTGCCGTTCGAATTGCGTGTAGTACTGCGTTACGACTGCCGCCGTACCGTCCGGCCCGACGAATCCCGGCAGCGCCTGTTTGCTCTCCGCGGCAAAAACCTCCCCTTGCCGATTCACCAGCTCACTGTTGTTCCAGTGCGCCAGCGCCTGGTGCTCTTCCAGTTGCACCTCGAGCCGCGACGGAAATTCGCGGCGTATATCGACGCCGCGCACCCATGGCACCTTTTCCAGAGACTGTCTGAGCTGCCCGATATCCACGGTAAAAAAATTTCCTTTCACGTCATTGCGAACAACTTCCAGCACATCCGCCCGGTCTACCCGCTGCGGTGCGTTCATCAGTCTTACGCTGTGCAGCGGGAACAGCCCTGGCAGGTGCGTCACGTACTGGATTGCACCGTACAGCACTGCGCATACGCTGAAGCCGAACAGCCCGTTCGCGATGCTGCGCAGCAGTGCCGCGTTATCCCACATGGGTCAGCTCCAAAATACGCAATACCAGCTGCTCGAAACTCATCCCGCCCTGGCGCGCGGCCATCGGCACCAGGCTGTGGTCGGTCATGCCCGGTGAGGTGTTCGCCTCGAGCAGATAGACCTTTCCGTCTTCGCCGGCCAGAAAGTCGATGCGCCCCCATCCCTGTCCGCCAATCAGCGCAAATGCCTGCCTCGCCAGTTCCTGCATCCCGGCTTCCCGTTCAGCACTCAGGCCGCTCGGACACAGATAGCGGGTCTCGTCGCTCAGGTATTTCGCCTCGTAGTCGTAGAATTCGTTTGCCGGCTCGATCTTGATCACCGGCAGTGCCTGGTCGCCCAGAATTGCAACGGTATATTCTCCGCCGCCTACAAAACGCTCCGCCAGCACCAGCTTGTCGTAGCGCGCCGCTGCGCGATACGCGGCCGGCAATTCTGCCGCAGCTTTCACCTTGCTGATGCCGACGCTGGAACCTTCGTTGGCCGGTTTCACGAACAGCGGCAAGCCCAGCAGCCGCGCAACGCCTTCCCAGTCGCTGTGTTCGCCGAGCAGCGCGTAGTCCGGGATCGGCAAGCCGCCCGCCTGCCACACCAGCTTGCTGCGCCACTTGTCCATGCCCAGTGCCGATGCCATCACCCCGCTGCCGGTGTATGGAATGCCGAGCAATTCCAGCGCTCCCTGCACCGTCCCGTCCTCGCCGAATCTTCCGTGCAGTGCGATGAAAACGCGGTCGAAACCGTCGTCGACCAGCGCCTGCAGATTCTGCACCGCCGGATCGAACGGATGCGCATTCACGCCGCTGCGCAGCAGCGCCTCCAGCACTGCCGCGCCGCTTTTCAGCGACACCTCGCGCTCGGCAGAACGACCGCCGAACAGCACCGCGACTTTGCCAAATACAGCTGGATCCGGTTTCATGATCATGGTTTTTTTTCACCCACAATTCGCACTTCGGCATGCAACTTGATGCCGGTCTGCTTCTCCACCGCCGTCTGCACTTCCAGTATCAGGTTCTCGACATCTGCCGCGCTCGCAGCGCCAGTATTCACGATGAAGTTGGCATGTTTCTCTGACACCTGCGCGCCGCCGATCCGTTTTCCCTTCAGCCCGCACTGCTCGATCAACCGCGCCGCGTGGTCACCGGGCGGGTTGCGGAACACCGAGCCGGCATTCGGCTGATTCAGCGGCTGCGTCGCGATGCGCTTGTTCAGCAGCGCCTTGATTCCCTGCCGCGTTGCGGCGCCGTCGCCCTTGCGGAACTGCAGCCAGGCGGCGACGAAAAATTCCGGCAAGCCTGATTCAGGACGGGATTCCTGTGTCTCGCCCCATGTATCTTCAATCTGCTTTTTCGCAACATGCCGGTAACCGATCTGATAATCCGCTGCAGTGCGGACATGCGCTTCACCGTGCCGGTCCACGGTCTGCACGCGCAGCACCCTTTCCCAGGTCTCGGTGCCGTAGCAGCCGGCGTTCATCGCCAGCATTCCACCCAGCGTGCCCGGGATTCCGGCAAAGAATTCCGCATCCTGCAGATCGTGCTGCGCGGCGAAGCGCGCCAGCTTGGCACCTGGCACCCCGGCTTCGGCATAGACGCTGCCATCCAGTTCGAGATGCAGCCCGCCCAGGGTGCCGTGCAGCATCAGCACCGTGCCGCGCAGCCCGCCGTCGCGCACCAGCAGATTGCTGCCCAGTCCGACCGGATACAGCGGTTCATCGTCAGGCAGGCCGCGCAGGAACAACTGCAGATCGTCGAGATCCGCCGGCTGGTACATGCGCTCGGCCACGCCCCCGGCCCGCCAGCTGGTGTACTTGCGCATCGGCACATCGCAGAGCAGCTTGCCGCGCAATGCCGTACCGGAAAATTTTTGCTGTTCGCTCATATTCATGGCTCACCCGGGCGTTGCGACTTCATGGCCGGCATTTTTCCGGTTGCATCGGCATCGATCTTTCCCAGCAACTTGTTGGGCACACCGCCGATCGAACCCGCCCCCATGGTTATCACCACATCGCCGTCACGCGCCATCTGCATGATTGCCTGCGGCATTTGCTCGATGTCCCCGACAAACACTGTCTCGTTTTGCCCGGCCACGCGCAATGCATGCATCAGCGCGCGTCCGTCTGCGCCGACAATGGGCTGTTCACCGGCCGCATAGACTTCCGCCAGCACCAGCGCGTCGACCCCGCATAACACACTCACGAAATCCTCGAACAGATCGCGGGTCCGCGTGTATCGATGCGGCTGAAATGCAAGCACCAGGCGCCTGCCGGAAAATGCGCCGCGCACCGCACCCAGCGTGGCTCGCATTTCCGCCGGATGGTGTCCGTAATCGTCGATCAGCGTGAAACTTCCTCCGGACGGCAACGCAACTTCGCCATAGCGCTGGAAGCGCCTGCCGACACCTTCGAATTCCGCGAGCGCGTTCACGATCGCGTCATCCGCCACCCCGACCTCCATCGCAACCGCGATTGCGGCAAGCGCATTCAGCACGTTGTGTATGCCGGCCAGATTCAGTGTGATCTCCAGGTCGCGATGATTGCCGTTGTGCCGGCATTGCGCGGCAAAGGCCATCCGGCCTCCCTGGTGACGCACGTTTACCGCGCGAATCTGGGCATCCTCGTTCAGCCCGTAGGTCGTCACCGGCTTGCTGATGCGCGGCAGGATTTCACGCACGTTGGCATCATCGATGCACAGCATCGCCCTGCCGTAGAAAGGCAGGTGTTCTACGAAGTCGACGAACGCCTGTTTGAGTTTTTCGAAATCGTGGCCATAGGTTTCCATATGGTCCGCATCGATATTGGTGATCACCGCGAGGATCGGCTGCAAATGCAGGAACGACGCATCCGATTCATCGGCCTCGACCACGATGAACTCGCCTGTGCCAAGCTTGGCATTGCTGCCGCTGCTGTTCAGTTTTCCGCCGATCACGAATGTCGGGTCGAACCCGCCCTTGGCCAGTACGCTGGCGGTCAGCGATGTGGTGGTGGTCTTGCCGTGAGTGCCGGCCACCGCGATGCCCTGGCGCAGGCGCATCAGTTCGGCCAGCATCATCGCGCGTGGCACCACCGGGATGTGCCGGGCACGCGCCGCCTGCACTTCTGGGTTGTCTTCGCCGACCGCGGTCGAGACCACCACCGCATCCGCATCGGTCAGGTTCTGCTCGGCATGGCCGAGATACACCGTCGCGCCCAGCTGTTTGAGGCGACGCGTCGCGACGTTCTTGCCGAGATCGGATCCGCTCACCTGGAATCCGAGGTTCAACAGCACCTCGGCGATGCCGCTCATGCCGGCGCCGCCGATGCCCACGAAATGGAGGTGTTTGACTTTGTGCTTCATGCCGCCAGCTCCTCGCATATTGCTGCAACCGTCAGCGCCGCATCGGCCTTGGCCAGTTCGCGCGCCTGCATGGCCATCGCCAGCAGTTTTTCACGGCCACTCTCGCCACCCCGGAGCTCGCGCAGCAACTGCGCCAGTTTCTCCGGGTTCAACTCGCCTTGCGGCAACAATACCGCCGCACCATGCGTGCTCAGGAACCGGGCATTGCGCGTCTGGTGATCGTCCACCGCAAACGGGAACGGGATCAGTATGCTGGCCACACCGGCAGCGGCCAGTTCGGCGACCGTCAAAGCGCCGGCACGGCAGATCACCAGATCGGCGTTGCCGTAGTGTCTGGCCATCTCGTCCATGAACGGCTTGATATCAGCCTGCACACCGGCCTGCTGATAGGCCCTCTTTACCGCTTCGAAATGCTGTTTGCCGGTCTGGTGCAGCACACTGGGGCGCTCATCCTGCGGCAGCAGCGCGAGTGCCTGTGGCAATGCCTCGTTGATCGCTTTCGCGCCCAGACTGCCGCCCACCACCAGCACGTTCAACCTGCCGCTGCGCGCGCCGTAGCGCTGCTGCGGATCGGGGAGCGCGGCGATATCCCTGCGCACCGGGTTGCCGCACCATATTGCGCGCGGCAATACATCCGGAAATCCGCTCAGCACCTTTTTAGCCAGCCGAGCCAGCACCTTGTTGCCGAGTCCGGCAATGGAATTCTGTTCGTGTATCACCAGGGGCCGTCTCAGCATTGCCGCGACGATCCCGCCCGGCACGGTGATGTAGCCGCCCATGCCCAGCACCACATCTGGACGGTGGCGCATAATCGCGGCCGCGCTCTGCCACATTGCGACCAGCATATCGAACGGCAGCAACAGCAGCCGCAGCAGGCCCTTGCCGCGCACTCCGGAAAAGCGCACCCATGCCATTTCGTACTTATGCCTCGGAATCAGTTCGGCCTCCATGCTGTTGCGCGCGCCCAGCCAGGTCACCTGCCAGCTCCGTGCTCGCAGGATATCGGCCACCGCAAGCGCCGGAAAAATGTGGCCTCCTGTTCCACCGGCCATGATCAGGATTGAACGGCTCATATCAGGAACCCCCGTGCAATGCGCCGGTTTTGGTTACGGCTGCCCCGTTGGGGCTTAACTTGCTTGCGCAAGTTAGTCTTCGCCGAAACAGACGGATTGTGAAAGTGCATACTCATACCGGTAGTCCCCGCGCAATCCGTCTGTTTTCATAATCAACTCTGAGCAGGATTGCGGCGGCAATGCAATTCACCACGATGCCGCTGCCGCCGAAGCTCAGGAACGGCAGGGTCAGCCCCTTGGTCGGCAGTACACCCATGTTCACACCTATGTTGATGATTGCCTGCACACCTATCCATACCCCAATGCCCTGCGCAACCAGCGCGGAAAAATTTCGCTCGAAAAATGCTGCCTCTCGGCCGATCCGGAACGAGCGCATGACCAGCAGCGCAAACAGCCCAATCACCGCAGCGACGCCAGCCAGACCCAGTTCCTCGGCGATCACCGCCATCAGGAAGTCGGTGTGCGCTTCCGGCAGGTAGAACAATTTTTCCACGCTGCCGCCCAGCCCGACACCCAGCCATTCGCCGCGCCCGAACGCAATCAGTGCATGGCTCAGCTGATAGCCGCGTCCGTACGGATCGGACCAGGGATCCATGAAACCGATCAGGCGATGCATCCGGTATGGCGCGGAAAATATCAGCGCACCGAATGCGATCGGCAGCGCGAAAAGCAGCGCAGCGAACACTTTCAGGTTGAAACCGCCCAGCCACAGCGTGGCCAATGCAATCGCGCAGATCACACCAAATGCGCCCAGGTCCGGCTCCTGCAGCAGCAGCGCGCCGATCAGCACCATGACCACCAGCATCGGCACGAACGCCTTCCTGAAAAGATGGCCCACCTTGCCCTTGCGCACGGTGTAATCGGCGGCATACAGCACTACAGTCAGCTTCATCAGCTCCGAAGGCTGAAAATTGATCACAAAAAGCGACAACCAGCGGCGGCTGCCGTTCACTTCTCTACCCAGGCCCGGCACCAGTACCAGCGCCAGCAATGCGGCACCGATCAGGAACAGCCAGGGCGCATAGTTCTGCCACATCTGCACCGGAACCTGGAATGCAAGCAGACCGAACAGCAATCCCGCAGAGATGAAGATTCCATGCCTCACCAGGTAATAGGCGGGTTCATGACCGGTAAATTTGCTGGCTTCGGCAGTTGCAATCGAGGCCGAATAAACCATCACCAGACCGAGCGCGAGCAGGCCGATCAATACCCAGATCAATATTTCATCGAACTGCGCCTGCGCCGGAGGGGTGCGCGTCTTGACCGCGAAAGGGCGCGGGTGAACGCCCCGATTCACCGGCTTCTCGTTCGGCTTGCCTGCCTTCATCGCATTTAACCGGGATGCTAGTGATGACATGCGCATTCCCTCCCCAATTCCTGTACAGCATGCACAAACACTTCTGCGCGATGCTCATAGTTGCGGAACATGTCAAAGCTCGCGCAGGCCGGTGACAGCAGCACCGCATCACCGCTTTGCGCAAATTTGGCTGCCTGATGTACCGCATCGTCCATATCTGCGGCCCGCTCCACGCTGACTCCGCATCCGTCCAGCGCTGCCGCAATGAGCGGCGCGTCCCGTCCGATCAGCACCACTGCGCGCGCGTGCTGCGCAACAACCGGCTTGAGCGGCGCAAACTCCTGCCCCTTGCCCTCGCCGCCTGCAATCAGCACAGCCTTGCATCCCAATCCCTGCAGCGCGGCAATGGTCGCGCCAACATTGGTGCCCTTGGAATCGTCGTAATAGGCAACACCGCCGATTTCCGCGACGCGTTCGACGCGGTGCGGCAGCCCCTTGAAACTGCGCAGCCCGTCGATCAATGCGTGCATCGGCAGGTCAATCGCGCGGCACAGCGCCAGTGCGGCCAGCGCATTGGCTACATTGTGCAATCCGGCTACCTGCAATTCGCCGGCTTCGAACAGCCTTTGCCCGCCCTGCACCAGCCAGGTTTCCCCGTTGCTGCGCACGATTCCGAAATCGTCTGCCGAGTCCGGCTCATTCAGACCGAACGTGACGGTCCTGCATTCCTTGCGGGCGAGACTGAGGCTGGGCAAATCGTCCCGGTTCAGCACCTGCACCAAGCAACCTTCGAAGATGCGCGCCTTGGCGGCGCGGTATTCGTCGAGGCCGGCATAGCGGTCGAGATGGTCTTCGCTGATATTCAGCACGGTTGCAGCATCGGCATGCAGGCTGGAAGTGGTTTCCAGCTGGAAGCTGGACAGTTCCAGCACCCATATTTCCGGCTGGCTCGCGCCGCGCTCCTGCATAAGGTCCAGCACCGCAGGGGAGATATTGCCTGCCGCCACCGCATCCTTTCCCGCCGCCTTGCAAAGGTGTTCCACCATGCGGGTCACGGTGGTCTTGCCATTCGATCCGGTAATCGCGACAACCCTGCTCCGCTTGCTCTGATCGCCTGAGGCAAGCTGCTGTGCGAACAGCTCGATATCTCCTGTCACCGCGATGCCGGACGCGATTGCGCGTGCAACCGCCGGATCGCGCAGCGGCACGCCCGGGCTGATCGCGATCAGTTCGACCCCGTCGAACAGCGCATCGCTGAATGGGCCGCAGTGGATCAGCGACTCCGCCACATGCTTTTTTGCTTCGGCCAGACCGGGCGGTGCGCTGCGGCTGTCCGCCGCACGCACTCGCGCACCCTGCGCCTTCAGGTAGCGCAGCATGGACAGCCCGGTCTCACCGAGGCCCAACACCAGCACCGATTTGTCATTGAGCATCATCATCTCAGTTGCTCACCTCAACTTCAGGGTCGCCAGACCCATCAATACCAGCAGCATCGTGATGATCCAGAATCTCACGACGACCTGGGTTTCTTTCCAGCCCTTCAGTTCGTAGTGGTGGTGCAGCGGCGCCATGCGGAATACGCGCTTGCCGGTGAGCTTGAACGAGGCCACCTGGATCATCACCGACACCGCCTCGACCACGAACACCCCGCCCATGATGAACAGCACCAGCTCCTGGCGCACGATCACCGCCACGGTGCCCAGCGCCGCCCCCAGCGCCAGCGCGCCGACATCGCCCATGAACACTTCGGCGGGATACGCGTTGAACCACAGGAAGGCCAGCCCGGCACCGGAGAGCGCGCCGCAGAACACCGCCAGTTCACCCGCGCCTGGTATATAGGGTATGCCGAGATATTTTGAGAACACCGCATTGCCTGCCACATAGGCGAATATCGCCAGCGCAGCACTGACCATCACGGTCGGCATGATGGCCAGGCCATCAAGTCCGTCGGTCAGGTTCACTGCATTGCTGCTTCCGACGATGACCAGATAGGTGAGCACTATGAACGTGAACGCCGACAGCGGAAGCACGAAGAATTTCAGGAACGGGACGATGAACTCGGTATTCGCGGGCAGGCTGGCGGATTTCCACAGATAAATTCCGACCACCAGCGCGATGATCGACTGCCAGCCCATTTTCGCCTTTGCCGAGAGTCCTTTCGGATTGCGATGCACCACCTTGCGATAATCGTCCACCCAGCCGATCACGCCGAATCCGAGCGTGGTAAACAGCACCACCCACACGTAGTGGTTGCGCAAATCGCCCCACAGCAGCGTGGTGATCGCAATCGAGGTCAGGATCAGCGCGCCGCCCATGGTAGGCGTGCCTGCCTTGATCAGGTGCGACTGCGGACCGTCGCTGCGAACCGACTGGCCGATCTTGTATGCGGTCAGCTTGCGGATCATCGTCGGCCCGACCAGGAATGAGATGATCAGCGCGGTCATCGCAGCCAGCACGGCGCGAAACGTGATGTAATTGAACACGCTGAAAAACCGTACATCCTCAGCCAGCCATTGTGTCAGTGCCAGTAGCATTCGTTCTCCTCAGTGCAGCGTAAAGTGTTCCACCACGCGTTCCATTTTCATGAACCGCGATCCCTTTACCAGCACCGTCGTGTTGGCGTCCAGTTCCTCTTCCAGCGCATTCAGCAAATCCTCGATTTGCGCGAAATGCTGCGCGCCGCTGCCGAATTCGCGCACCGTGTTCACGCTCAGTTCGCCCAGTGCGTACAGCTTTTCGATGCCGGCGCTGCGCGCTTCCGCGCCGATTTCTGCATGAAAGTTTGCCGCCTCGCCGCCCAGTTCGCCCATATCGCCCAGCACCAGGATGCGCTTGCCGGTTGCCTGCGCCAGCACGCTGATCGCGGCGCGCATCGAGGACGGATTTGCGTTGTAGGTGTCGTCTATCAGGCTCGCGCCATGCAGCGCAGGCTTGCGCTGCAGACGCCCGGACACGCCGCTGAATTTTTCCAGGCCGGCGGCGATGGTTTCCAGCGGAATGTTCAATACGGTTGCGGCGGCGGTTGCAGCCAGCGCGTTCAGCGCATTGTGCGCGCCTGGCACCTGCAGATCTGCGGCAAACATCCCCTGCGGCGCGGTCACGTCCAGCCGCAAGCCGGCACCGAGCGGATGCCAGGTGCCGGAGACATCGGCGTTCGCATTCAGGCCGAACTCGAGCAGCGGATGAGCACCGGCCAGGTTTCGCCAGATATGCGCATGGCTATCGTCGGAATTGATCACCGCTGTGCCGTGATGGCGCAGCCCGGCGAATATTTCGCCCTTGGCCTGTGCAACCGCCTCGACCGAACCCAGTCCCTCGAGATGGGCACCGCTCGCGTTGTTGATCAGCGCGACATCGGGCGCCGCAATCCGGGTCAGGTAGTCGATCTCGCCGGGATGGTTCATGCCCATTTCGATCACCGCATAGCGGTGTGCCGCATTCATGCGCAGCAGCGTCAGCGGCATGCCGATGTCGTTGTTCAGGTTGCCACGGGTTGCGAGTACTGCCTCCGCACTGCCTGACGCTTCGCGAAGTATGCTGGCGAGCATTTCCTTTACCGTGGTCTTGCCGTTGCTGCCGGTGATCGCAACCACGGGTATCGAGAACCGGCTGCGCCACCACGCGGCCAGTCGTCCCAGCGCCAGCCGCGTATCGTCCACCAGCACCAGCGGGATGGCTGCATCGCCGGCTTTCTGCTGCGTTACCTGGCAACTGTCTTCATTTACCATTGCCGCAGCGGCGCCGGCCTCGGCGGCAATACCGACAAACGCGTAACCGTCGAAATGCTCGCCGCGCAGCGCGATGAACAGGTCCCCCTGCTCGACCTTGCGGCTATCGCTTGATACGCCACTGACCGTTGTATCGCCTGCCATGGTCCGCGGATCAGGGAGCAGTTTTCCGCCGGTTGCCTGAGCGACTTGTGACAGCATCATCATTGGCCCACCCCCGTCTCGCGCAGCGCCTGTTGCGCAACCAGCACATCATTGAACGGATGTTTTACGCCGTTGATCTCCTGGTAATCTTCGTGCCCTTTTCCTGCGATCAACACGGTATCGCCGCGCCGCGCCAGCCGTATCGCGCGCTGTATCGCCGCGGCACGTTCCACGATGATCTGGTGGTTTTTTCCGTTCATCCCGCCGACGATTTCGGCGATGATTGCATCCGGACTTTCGCTGCGCGGGTTGTCCGATGTAACGATGCAGATATCTGAAAATTTCTCCGCCACCGTGCCCATCATCGCGCGTTTGCCGCGATCCCTGTCGCCTCCGCAGCCAAACACGCATACCACCCTGCCGCCCGAAACAAGGGTGACCTCGCGCAACGCAAGCAGCACTTTTTCGAGCGCATCCGGGGTATGCGCGTAATCCACGACCACCGTAGGCTGCTGCGCATCGCCGAGGCGCTGCATGCGACCCCGCACCGGCTGTACCATGCCCAGCGCAGCTACCGCATCGCTCAATGCGATCCCGCTCACCAGCAATACCGCAAGCGAACCCAGCAGATTCGCCGCGTTGAACCGCCCTATCAGCGTGCTGTCGAGCTGCGCCGTACCCCAGCTTGAATGAACGGCAAGCTTCAGCCCCTGTCCTGACATTTCCAGCAGGTTTCCGTAGACCATGCGCAATCCCAGCCGCTCCGCGAGCTGCAATGCGCCGTCGCTCAGCCCATATGCAATCACTTCCGCATCATTATCCTGCAGCGATTCGGCCAGTTCGATGCCGTACTCATCGTCCAGGTTCAGCACCACGAATCCGAGCTGCTGCCAGTTGAACAGCTTGCGCTTGGCTGCTGCATAGCTTTGCATGTCCCCGTGGTAATCGAGATGATCGCGGCTCAGATTGGTGAGCATCGCGACGTTGAAACGCACCGCATTCACCCGCCCCTGGGACAGTGCATGCGAAGACACTTCCATTGCGATGGATTGCGCTCCCTCATGCAGATAGTCGGCCAGCAGTCCGTGCACGCGGACCGCGTCAGGCGTGGTGTTTACAGTGGACCGCAGCGCATCCGCGTTCGCGTCGACAAAGCCGTTGCCCAGAGTTCCAATTACTGCACAGCGCTTACCGGCTGCGCTCAATGCATGCGCGATCCAGTGGCTGGTCGAGGTTTTCCCATTGGTACCGGTAATGCCCACTGTCCACAGATTTTTCGAGGGCTCGCCGTATACCGCATCTGCCAGCCAGCCGGCGCGCTGGCGCAAGTCGGCCACACCCAAACGAGGCAATTGCCAGGCTTTGTTCCATGCAAAATGTCGCGCTTCACCCGGATGCCCCGACAGCAGCGTTTCGTAGATCACCGCGTTCGCGCCGTTCTGGATCGCGTTTTCGATGAACTGCCTTCCATCGGACTTTTCGCCGGGGTAGGCGACGAAGGTATCGCCGCGCTGTATCGCGCGACTGTCCGTGACCAGCCTCGTCACCGGAACATTCAGCGCCGCCATCTGCTCTGCAGCCCACTGGTGAAGGGAAGCATTCATACTTCCTCCTTCACGATACCCGGGGGCGGGGTGATCACATTGTCCATCGGCGCATCGTTGGGCACATTGAGTGCATGCAGCGCAGCACCGGTCACCTTGCTGAACACAGGTGCTGCGACTTCCCCGCCGTAATAGTCAGGGCCGCTTGGATCATTGATCATCACCGCGACCACCAGCCGCGGACTCGATGCCGGCGCAAAACCGACGAAGGAGGCGATATAGTGGTTGACGTAACGGCCATTCTCCAGCTTGTGCGCGGTGCCGGTCTTGCCCGCCACCTGGTATCCTGCCACCTGCGCCAGCGGCGCGGTGCCGCCCGGCTTCACCACCATTTCAAGCATGTCACGCACTTCGCGCACTGTATGTTCCGAAAAGACCTTCCTGCCTATCGGCGGCGCATCCAGCTTGAGCAGTGAAATCGGTTCCAGTTCGCCGTTGTTCGCAAAAATTGTATAGGCCCGCGCGAGTTGCAGCAGGTTTACCGAGATGCCGTGCCCGTAGGCCATCGTCGCCTGTTCGATAGGACGCCAGGTCTTCGGATCGCGTAATTTGCCCAGCGCCTCGCCCGGGAAGTTGCTGCCGGTCTGCTCGCCGAATCCGCTGTCCGACAAGCCCTGCCACATCATTTCGGGCTTCATTGACAGCGCGATCTTGGCTGCGCCGATGTTGCTGGATTTCTGGATGATCTGCGCTACCGTCAGCATCGACTCGGGATCAGCATCATGAATCTTCCTGTTTCCAATCGCGTAAATGCCGTGGTCGGTATTGAAAACGGTATTCGGAGTTACCTTGCCATTCTCGATTGCGGTCGCAATCGTGAACGGCTTCATGGTTGAACCAGGCTCGAACTCGTCGGTTATCGCACGGTTGCGCATCGCCTGGCTGCTGGTGTTGCTGTGATTGTTCGGGTTGTAGCTGGGATAATTCGCGAGCGCGAGCACTTCTCCGGTCCGCGAATCGAGCACCACGACCGCGCCCGACTTGGCCTGGTGCACCCGGACCGCGTTTTCCAGTTCGCGATACGCAATATGCTGCAAGTTGCTGTCCAGGCTCAGCGTAATGTCGCTGCCCGGTTTGGGAGGGTGGAGACTTCCGGCATCTTCGACGATAAATCCGCGGTTATCCTTGATCACTCGCTGGCTGCCGGGTATACCGGCAAGCTGTTGCTGCAGCGCCAGTTCCATACCTTCCTGCCCGATGTCATCCTGCCCGGTAAAGCCCAGGGTCTGGGCTGCTTCTTCACCTGCCGGATAGTAGCGGCGGTATTCGCGCTGCAACGAAATCCCCGGAAGATGAAGATTCACCACCTTCTCGACCTGGTCTGGCGGCAGCAGCCGTTTGAGATAGACAAAGTCGCGTGACATGTCGGAAAGACGACTCTTCACGTCGTCAAGTTTCATGCCGAGTATCTGCGCCAGCTTTTTTTCCTGCTGGCGATTCGCCACCACATCCGGCGGGCTCGCCCACACCGATTCTACCGGCGTGCTGACCGCAAGCGGCTCGCCGTTCCGGTCGGAGATATTGCCGCGGTGTGCGCTGACCTCGATCACGCGGCTGTAGCGCGCCTTCCCTTTTTGCTGCAGGAAGTCATCGTGTATACCCTGCAAATACACGCCGCGGCCTAACAGCCCCCCAAGTCCGGCCAGCAACAGCGCAAACAGGAAAGTGGCGCGCCATCCCGGCAATTTCGCCGTGAATTCGGATTGTGCGCTTGCCGCATAATTCATTGTCGTGGCGATTTCCCGATATCAGGTCTTACCTGTATGAATTGAATCTGCCCGCTTTTTGGCAATTGCATCTGCAGCTTTTTCACGGCAATTTCCTCCACCCTGGCCGGTGTGGCCCAGGTGCTTTGCTCAAGCTGCAACTGCCCCCACTCGACATCCATCTGCTGCGCCTGGTCCTTGTCCCTCTGCAATTCGACGAACAGCTTGCGCGCCTGGTACTGCGAAGTCACCACACTCAGCGCGCACAGCACCACCACCACGAGCAGCAAGCCCTGGTAAACCGGGCTCAGCCTTTCGACTCTGCCGATTACCTGCAACTGAATGAGACCGATTGCCGACTTCATCAGTGTTTTGCTCCTGTTGTTCCGCTACGCCGCATTACTGCGCTCCGCTACACGCATCACCGCGCTGCGCGCGCGCGGATTGGCCTGCAGCTCTTCAGCTCCGGCACGAACCGCCTTGCCTACCAGCTTCAGCTTCCCCGGCGGCACTTCGCTGGCTCGTATCGGCACATTGGGCGGCAATTTGTCGCCCTGCGCCATCTCACGCATGAAGTGCTTCACGATACGGTCTTCCAGCGAATGAAAACTGATTACCACCAAGCGCCCCCCGATTTTCAAAAGCGTCATGCACTGCGGCAAGACCCGCGCAAGCTCTTCGAGCTCCTGGTTGAGATAAATCCGTATAGCCTGAAAGGTGCGTGTCGCCGGATTCTGCCCTGGTTCACGCGTGCGCACCGTCTTACCAACCAGCTCGACGAGTTGCCGCGTGGTGTGGATGGGTTCGATTGCGCGCGCCGCAACAATCGCTCTTGCAATCTGCTTAGCAAACCGTTCTTCGCCGTAATCACGTATCACCTCCGTTAACAAACCTTCATCCACCGTTGCCAGCCATTGCGCCGCGGTCATTCCGCTGCTGGTATCCATGCGCATATCAAGCGGCGCATCAAAACGAAAACTGAAACCGCGCGCCGCCTCATCCAGCTGCGGTGACGACACGCCCAAATCAAGCAGGATACCGTCCACCTGCTCCACGCCCTGTTCGCGCAGTACTTCCGCAATATGCGCAAAACCGCGATGCACCATGCAGAACCGGTCATCGCGCCACGCCTTGCCGACCGCCACAGCCGCCGGATCCTTGTCCAGAGCGATCAATTTCCCCGTATCACCCAACCGCTCCAGTATCCTTGCGCTATGCCCGCCGCGACCAAACGTACCGTCGACATAGACGCCATCCGGCTTGATCTCGAGCGCTTCAACGGCCTCATGCAACAGGACTGTGGTGTGGGCCAGGGCCCCACTCACAAAGAAAAGCCCTCCAGCTCTGGAGGCAGCGCACCATCCATGAACGACAACGCGGCCTCCTGTTGCGTCTGCCATTTCGCCTCGTCCCACAACTCGAATTTGTTTCCCTGACCGACCAGCATTACGCGCTTGTCGAGTAGCGCGTAACCGCGCAACGCAGAGGAGATAAGCACGCGCCCGGCGCCGTCCATCGTCACGTCTTCGGCATAACCGATCAGACGCCGCTGCAACGCGCGGATTTTCGGATTGAGCGCAGAAAGTTTGAGCAGTTTGTCGCGAATCGGCTGCCACGCCGGTTGCGGGTAGATCAGCAGGCAGCCGTCCGCATCTGCGGTCAGCACCAGGCTGCCAGCGCAATCCGCAAGCAACATGTCGCGATACCGTGCCGGTATCGCGAGCCTGCCCTTGCTGTCCAGATTGAGTTGTGCCGCTCCCTGAAACATCCAATCCCCCACTTTTTCCCACTTTTTACCACTCAAACCCACTATATTGAAAAAAAACTGAATGGTCAAGCGAAAAAAGGGGATTTATCTTTACAGGACAAGGAGTTAGAGCAGAAAGTTAATGAAAATTAAATGTGCTTAATAAATAAGAGATTGCGCAGGCAAGCTAAAGCTGTTTGTAATGAGAAGCTGTCGAGTTCAGGATTAAGGAATGATGCGGGTTGTAGCGTGGCATGGAACTGTGGCAGGGATTAAGCCCGGTGATTCATTGCATCATGCAGGTGCACAGTCCCGCATCAATCAAGACAGGTGAAGCTGGCCGATAAGCCGGGTTCTGTCGTGGACAGTCATTCCTCTAGGCGTTTCGTTGCCTGACGCTCGAGCGACCTACCCGCTGACGACGCGAGCCACGTCATGGTCAGCCTATTTGGCCTTGCTCCGGATGGGGTTTACCCTGCCACTGGTGTTGCCACCAGCGCGGTGAGCTCTTACCTCGCCATTTCAACCTTGCCTGATCCGCTTGCGCAGCCATCGGCGGTATATTTTCTGTGGCACTTTCCATCGCCTCACGGCGTCCGGCCGTTAGCCGGCATCCCGCTCTGTGGAGCCCGGACTTTCCTCTCCGCCCTTGCGGACGCAGCGACTGTCTGGCCAGCTTCGATGTGGAGTTTATCACGGGGGCACTTTGACTATCGCATGATGCGAGGGCAATTCATTCGGTCTATGCGACAAATACGCCCGCCTGATGCGCCTGCTCGTCGGCAAAGTAACTGCTGCGAACCATAGGCCCGCAGGCCGCGTGGCTGAAGCCCATTTTCTTCGCTGCCTGTTCGAACATCGCGAATGACTCCAGCGGCGCGTAGCGCAGCACTGGCAGGTGGCCGTCGGAGGGTTGCAGATACTGGCCGATAGTCAGCATGTCCACGTCGTGCGCGCGCAGGTCGCGCATCACTTCCAGCACTTCATCATCGGATTCGCCCAGGCCCAGCATCAAACCGGACTTGGTCGGTATATGCGGAAATCGCATCTTGAAATCCTTGAGCAGTTTCAGCGAGTGCGCGTAGTCCGCGCCGGGGCGCGCCAGCCTGTAAAGGCGCGGCACGGTTTCCAGATTGTGGTTCAGCACGTCGGGCAGACTGGTGGAAAGCGCGTCCAGCGCCTCGTCCAGGCGCCCGCGAAAATCCGGCACCAGGATTTCCAGGCGCGTCGCAGGCGAGTTGGCGCGTATCGCACCCAGACAGTCGGAAAAATGTTTTGCGCCGCCGTCGCGCAAGTCGTCGCGATCCACACTGGTGATCACCACATATTTCAGCTTGAGCAGACCGATCGAACGAGCCAGGTTTTCCGGTTCATTCGCATCCGGCGCCAGCGGCTTGCCGTGCGCGACGTCGCAGAACGGGCAGCGCCGTGTGCACACATCTCCCAGTATCATGAATGTCGCGGTGCCCTTGCCGAAGCATTCCCCGATGTTTGGGCACGATGCCTCCTCGCAAACGGTGTGCAGCTTGTGCTCGCGCAGCATGCGCTTCACGTCGTGGTAGCCCTGTCCGCTGCCGGATTTCACACGTATCCATTCCGGCTTGCGCAAACGCTGCTGCAGCGGCACGATCTTGATCGGATTGCGCGCGGTTTTGGCAGCGCCGGTTTGCTTCGTAACAGTCAAACTGATTCCCCTTGTTTCATGCGACTCATCTGGCGGTCGTGCCAGCGCGTCATTATAACCAATGCGGCCATCGCCCCGATAAAAGCGAAGAACATGTCGGACTGAGTATCCCACGGATCCCCCTGCGTGCCGAGAAATTCATCCGCGCCCTGTCCCATAGCAAGTGCCGACCACCATTCGATCAACTCATACCAGGCGCTGATCGCCATCACGACGCACACCGACAGGAATGCGGCCATCTTGCGGCTGCTCAGAAAACCGTTGCGCAACAGAATCTCGCGCGTAACCAGGAATGGCACAAAACCCTGCATGAAGTGGCCAATCTTGTCGTAGGGATTGCGGCCCAGCGAAAATGCATGCTCGATCCAGAATCCCAGCGGCACACGCGCATAGGTGTAATGCCCGCCCGCGACCAGCACCAGCGCATGGATGAATATCAGTACATACAGCAGCGTGCTCAGCGGAAAGCGGCGAAAGGTCGCGACCATGATCGGCAGCGCGATGAAGATCGGTGCGACCTCCATGAACCATGTGTTTCGGTCGTAGGGATGGATCGCGGAGAGCGCCATGATCAGCAGCAGCACCAGCATCGCGAGGAACAGCGATTTTTCCCGGGTGGGCATCATGCGCCTGATCCTTGATGCTGCCTGTACTCCAGATGCCGCTGCAATCCGTGAACCAGATTTTGAGCCAGTTCTGCTTGCAGCTCGCTGATCGGAACCGTAATGCCCAGTTCGCAGGCTTGTGTCACGCGCAGCCCGGCATAACCGCACGGGTTGATGTTGACGAAAGGTGCGAGATCCATGTCCGCGTTGAAAGACAGGCCGTGGTAACAGCAGCCGTTCCTGATTTTCAGGCCGAGGGCGGAGATCTTCGCTCCGTCGACATACACGCCGGGTGCGCTATCGCTTCCGTGCGCGGTCACGCCATGTTCGGCCAGCAGGTCGATTACCGCACTCTCCATCAGCCGCACCAGTTCGCGCACGCCGATCTTCCAGCGGCGCATGTCTAACAGCATATAGGCAACGATCTGGCCGGGGCCGTGATAGGTGATCTGGCCGCCGCGATCGATCTTGATCACGGGAATATTCGTGCTGTGCAGCAGGTGTTCCGGCCTGCCGGCCAGTCCCTGGGTATATACGGGCGGATGCTGCACCAGCCAGATTTCATCGCGTGTTCCGCCATTCCGCTCGGCAGTGAATTTTTTCATCGCATCCCAGGCTGGCTGGTATTCGACCAGTCCCAGCGATTTGATATGCGGGATCACTGCAACTCCATTTCGAAGGTCAGACAAGGCGGTTGTACCCGCACGGGGTATGCCGTGCGGTTCCCGATGCTTCGCATTGACGACGCAAAGCAAACGACGATGACAGTACTATTCGCACGGCTAGCAGTGAACGAGGAAGCCAAAGCAGTATCACCAATGAAATGGAATTGGAGTCACAGAACCATCACGATCAGGGGATGGTCGCACAAATCCTGATACAGCGCGTCGAGCTGCACACGGGAAGTGGCGTGCACCGTGCACGTCAAACTGATGTAACGCGCATTCCGGCTGGCGCGCATTTCCATCGTGGCGGCGAGAAATTCCGGATCGTGCCGTTTGACCACTTCCAGTACGGCCTGCGCGAATCCCGCCTGCTGCTGCCCGAATATCTTGATCGGGAAGTCGCAGGGATATTCGATCGGGCTGTCGCTCAATTCGATTTTTGGCAATTCTTTCATCGTTGTATCTTCATTGTTGCATTCTCATCCGGCGCGCATCACTTCGCGCTTGAAATCCTGGTACAGCCCGAGCAGGCGGGCAAACATCGGGCCGGGTTTGCCGTCACCGACCGGCTTGCCGTCGAGCTGGGTGATCGCCAATACTTCTTTGGTGCTTGATGTGAGCAACAGTTCATCCGCTTCAAATACTTCCTCAACGGCAATCCTGCGCAGTTCAAACGGGATGCCGTTCGCGGCAGCGATCTCAAGGACCACATCGTAGGTGATTCCGGGCAGCATCAGGTTGTCCTTGGGCGGCGCGTACAGCTTGCCGCCCTTCACCACGAAAATGTTGCTCGCCGCACCCTCGGTCATGAACGAATTATCCCTGATCAATATCGTCTCGGCACAGCCTGCATCGACAGCCGCCTGACGAAGCAGCACATTGGGCAGCAGCGCAATTGACTTGATGTCGCAGCGCAGCCAGCGGTTGTCCTGGGCAGTCACCGCACACACGCCGCTTTTCAACAGGGCCGCGGGCGGTGCGGACAGCGGGCTGCTCATCATGAACACCGTGGGCCTTACCGGCGGATTCGGGAACGCGTGATCGCGTTTCGCCACCCCGCGCGTTATATGAAGATATAGATACTGGTCCTCGCCGGCATTGCGTTCGATGAGAGCGTTGATCAGTCCGGTCCATTCGTCAACGCTATGCGGGTTCTGCATGCGTATTCCGTCCAGGCTGTTCTGCAAGCGGCGCAGGTGTTCCGCAAGGCGGAACGCGTTGCGCGAATACACCGGGATCACTTCGTACACCCCGTCACCAAAGATGAAGCCCCGATCCAGCACGGAAATCCTGGCTTCCTCGATGGGCATGTATTCGCCATTCAGATAGATCGTCATGGTCAGTTCGCTACTCGAACATCAGGCGGATGCTGTCCCATCCGCGCGAGAACACGTTTGCCCGCGGCACACCCTCCAGCGCCACCAGCGGGAATTCGGCATAGGGTTTGCCTGCCAGCGTCAGCTTGAGCACCCCCAGCTGTTGCCCTCCGAGCACAGGGGCTAGGATGGGCTGGTAAGTTTCTATCTTCGCACTGAGCTGGGAAAATGCCCCCCTGGGAATGGCCAGGAACAGGTCACGGCGAAATCCGACATCGAGCCATCTCTCGCTGCCTTTCCAGATCTGCAGCCGGGTGACCGTCTGATCCTTTTGATACAGACGCACTGAATCGAAATGCTGGAAGCCGTAATTCAGCAGTTTCTGGCTTTCTGAAGCGCGCAAGCGGCTGGAATTCACACCGAACAACACCGAGATCAGCCTGCGCTTATTCCGTTGTGCCGACCCGACCAGGCAATAGCCTTCCGATTCGGCGTACCCGGTTTTGATACCGTCCACATAGGGATCGATCCACAGCAGCCGGTTGGGATTGGACTGCGTAACATTGTTGAAGGTGTAGCTGCGCAGCGAGAACAAGGAATAGTACTGCGGATAATCCCGGATCAATGCTGCGGCGAGCACGGCCAGATCGGATGCGGAACTGTAATGATCGGATTCAGAAATGCCGGCCGGATTCGCAAAATGTGTATTCTTCATGCCCAGGCGTTTTGCTTCCTGGTTCATCATTTCGACAAAGCCTGCCTGGCTGCCCGCAATATTCTCTGCCAGCATGATCGCCGCATCGTTGCCCGAATCCACGATCAATCCGCGCAACAGCTCGTCCACGGTGACAGTTTGTCCTGCCTTGAGGAGCATGCGCGAATCCTGGGCCGGATTCCTGACTGCAATCGATGGAACATTCAGCTTCTGATGAATAGCCAGGGTACCGTGCCTGATCGCGTCGAATGTCAGGTAGGCGGTCATCAGCTTGGTAAGGGAGGCAGGCTCCATGCGCGCATCGCCGCCCTGGTCCACCAGTATCTGATTGCTGTTGTAATCGAACAGCACGTATGACTTCGCGGCAAGCCGAGGCACTGGCGGCAAAGGAACGGTTTGCGCGGTTGCAAGCGCCGGCACGAGACAAAGAAGCAATAAAATGAATTTCATGATTCGGGGGAGTAATCCGGAAACGCAATTATAGTCGGGTGCTCATGGCTGGGGTAGCAATCCGCTGTTTGTGCATGCCGGTTATAATTCGCGACTCATCTCAACCATCGGGAAGACTATCATGATCAATTTGTTTCGGTTTGGCGGGTTGCTGGCCCTGTTCCTGTGCTCCAGCGCTTATGCCGGTGATATCCAGATACAGAATGCGTGGGCTCGCGCTACCGCGCCTGGGCAGGATGCGGCAAGCGTGGATCTCACCATCACCAGCAAACATGCTGCTGCCCTGGTCGGCGTATCAAGTCCGGCTGCCGAGACAGCCGCGCTGCACAGCATGCAGATGGAGGGTGGCATGATGAGAATGCGCGAAGTTGCGTCGCTTGACATTCCCCCAGGGAAAGCCCTGAACCTCCGCGCCAGCGGCCATCACCTGATGCTGATGGGGCTGAAGGAACCGCTCAAGGAAGGTCAGACCGTGCCGTTAACGCTGAACTTCAGGGTAGGCAAAATGGGCATGATGAAGGTGAAGACCCGTGCCAGGGTAATCGCGCTGACTGCGCCGGCACCCGTTATGGGCAATTCCGGTGACCAGAAGATGAACATGAAGATGCACTGAGTGAGTGTTGGCTTCGCCGGATGGTCAGGCTTTGCGAGCCACCAACATCACGAATCAACCCTGCAACATTTCTTCTGGTGTAGAATTCGCGCCACGAATCTGCATCATTTCGGATGATGGCGGAATGCCTGTCTGCCCCAATTTCAACGGAACATAGAGAATATCATGCCGCTTTCCGCTACCAGTGTTGCGCAAAAAGCCCGCACCCTGTCCGAGGCGCTGCCCTACATCCAGCGATTCTTCGACAAGACCATCGTGATCAAATACGGCGGCAACGCGATGACCGATCCGGAATTGCAGGAAAGTTTCGCGCGGGACGTGGTGCTGCTCAAGCTGGTCGGAATGAATCCGGTGGTGGTTCACGGCGGCGGCCCGCAAATCAACGAATTGCTGAAAAAAGTCGGAAAACAGGGCGAGTTCATACAGGGCATGCGCGTCACCGACGAAGAGACCATGGATGTGGTCGAGATGGTGCTGGGCAAGGTCAACAAGGACATCGTCAACCTGATCAACCGCTTCGGCGGCAAGGCGGTGGGTTTGACCGGGCAGGATGGCGGTTTCATCCGCGCCGAAAAACTGCTGCTGGAAAGCATCACTGAGCCGGGCAAAATGCTGGACATCGGCATGGTCGGTGACATCAACAAGATCGACCCTTCCATCATCACCTTTCTGGATTCCGGCGATTTCATTCCGGTCATTGCACCGATCGGCGTTTCGCCGGATGGCGAGACATTGAATATCAACGCCGACGTGGTGGCGGGCAAACTGGCGGAAGTGCTGTGTGCCGAAAAGCTGGTGCTGCTGACAAACACGCCGGGTGTGCTGGATAAGGACAGCAAACTGCTGACCGGTTTGACTCCGAAACAAATCGACGGGCTGGTAGCGGACGGCACGTTGTCCGGCGGAATGCTGCCCAAGATATCGTCGGCGCTGGATGCGGCGCGCGGCGGCGTGCGTGCTGTGCACATCATCGACGGACGGGTGCAGCATGCCTTGCTGCTTGAAATTCTGACCGACGAAGGCGTGGGAACGCTGATCAAGAGCAAGTAATTACTTATACGGCATTGGAAATGCACGGTCGTCCCGCCGCGCCACAAGAATGCGACGCAGCATATGCAGCTGGACCTGATGAGCGCAAAATGGCATGGCAAAAATACTTTGGATTTTTGATCTGGATAACACGTTGCACAACGCAACGCCGCACATCTTCCCGCACATCAATCGCAGCATGACGGCGTACCTGCAGGAACACCTGCAACTGGATGAGGCGGAAGCAAACGATTTGCGCATGCATTACTGGCGAAGGTACGGCGCAACCCTGCGCGGCCTGATGCGCCATCATGGTACGGATCCGGGTCATTTCCTGTGGCATACGCACCAGTTTCCGGAACTGGACCGTATGGTGCTCAGGACACCCCGCTTGCGTCATGTGCTGAATGCACTGCCTGGCAGGAAAGTGGTATTCTCGAACGCGCCGCAGCACTATGCGCATGACGTGCTGAAGCTGTTGCATGTAGACGACCTGTTTGACGATGTCATGGCAGTGGAACAAACCCGCTTTCGCCCCAAACCGGATAATTTCGGCTTCATGCGGCTGTTGCGAGTGCATCGCGTGAAGGCGCCGCAATGTGTCATGGTCGAAGATAGCCTGGAGAACCTGCAAACTGCAAAAAGGCTGGGGATGCGCACGGTGTGGGTGAACGCCGGCAACAAAAACGCGCCATGCGTGGACGCAAAAATACGCGATGTCATGCGTCTTCCTGGTGTGCTGCATCGTCTGACCTGACCTTGATCATTGATGGGAGCAACCGTCCTGACGGTGTCCGGAAATTTACGAAAATATATGGGGGAATAAACATGGCTGCAGCCAAACCGGGCGAAAGAAAATTGCAGATCCTTCAGGCCGTCGCCGGGATGCTGGAACAACCCAAAGGGGAAAAGATCACCACGGCCGCTCTTGCGGCACGCCTGGAGCTTTCCGAAGCGGCGTTGTACCGGCACTTTGCCAGCAAGGCGCAGATGTTCGAGGGCCTGATCGAATTCATCGAGCAGACCGTGTTCGGCCTGATCAACAAGATCACCCAGGAAGAAAAAAGCGGGGTAAAACAGATCGAGGCGACTGTTTCGATGCTGCTCGGTTTCGCTCAGAAGAACCGCGGCATGACGCGCGTGCTGATCGGAGATGCGCTGGTTAACGAGGATGAACGCCTGCAGCAGCGTGTCAACCAGCTGCTGGATCGCATCGAGGCGACGCTCAAGCAGTCGCTGCGAATTGCCGCGACTCAGGGTGAAATGGGCGAGGCCGTGGATGTGGGAGCATATTCCAACCTGCTGGTCTGTTACGTAATCGGCCGCTGGACGCAATTCGCCAAGGGCGGCTTCAGCCGGGAACCCATGGCTTTGTGGCCGGCACAGTCGGCCCTTTTGTTGCACAAATGAACGGAAAGCAGAAATGATACTGATACTTGATTCAAAAATCGGCGAGCAATCTCCCGAATACAAACAGTTGCTCGGACATCTCGCCACGTTGCCTGGTATCCAGTCTCGTGTTCATGTCGAGCGCGGCAGCGAGCAGACGCTGACGGAAATCTACCTGATCGGCAACACCAAGGCGCTAGATCTCGATGACATGCAGAATCTTCCCGGTGTCGAACGCGCGGTTCGCGTTTCCGAGGAATATCGCATCCTCGGGCGTCACAAGGATGATCAGCGCCCCACCCACTTCGAATACAACGGTGTTCGGTTCGGTCAGGACACTCTGAACGTGTTTGCCGGTCTGTGCGCGGTCGATAACCGCGAGCATGTCGAGATCATGATGAAGGCCGTGCATGACTGCGGCCAGGTCTGCACACGCATGGGGGCATACAAACCGCGAACCAGTCCCTACGCGTTTCAGGGCCACGGCAAACTGTGCCTGCCTTACGTTTTCGAACTGGCAGGCAAATACGGCATCAAGGTGATCGCAATGGAAATCACCCACGAATCGCATCTCAACGAAATAAGGGAAGCATTGCACCAGGCGGGAAACCCGACCGGCGTGATGCTTCAGATCGGCACGCGAAACACGCAGAATTTCGAATTGCTGAAAATCGTCGGGAGGCAAACCGAGATGCCTATACTGCTGAAGCGAGGTTTCGGCATCACGCTGGACGAGTCGCTGAATGCCGCGGAATACCTGGCGTCCGAAGGCAACCGCAACGTGGTATTCGGTCTGCGCGGAATGAAAACCAACATGGGCGACCCGCACCGCAACTTTGTCGATTTCTCGCATGTGCCGGTGGTCAAGCGCCTGACGCGCATGCCGGTGTGCATCGACCCGTCGCACTCGGTCGGCTCGCGGGCCGCAGCACCGGACGGCATCCTCGACATGATGCATGTCACGGCTCAGGGTGTGATCGCCGGCGCCAACATGGTGCTGGTGGATTTCCATCCCGCCCCGCCCAAGGCGCTCGTCGATGGTCCGCAGGCCATGCTCCTCAAGGAACTACCCTATTTTCTTGACGATGTGCAGATCGCGCGGGAGGCATACCTGAAGCGTGTGGCGCACAGGAAAGGTCAGGGATAGCCCTTGAATCTTCCGGTGGTGCTGAGTACAGTAAAATTCTGCGTGCCTACCGAGAACGTCCTGGATCCTTCGAGATCGGCTTGCTCATCTTCCAGACGTGACCCGAATCTGTCAGGGAACTGCCCGTTCAGCCACTTCAGGATGGGCATCAGTTCCTGCCTTTCCGCTATCGTGGCCGATTTGTCCATTTCAAATACACCGAGGCCCTTTTCCGACGCATACAGATAATTTTCGGAATCGTGAATGCTGGTCAGAAAAGGCAACTTCAGGGAATTGAGAAATCGCTGCAGCGCCTCATAGACTTTGGAGGAGGAATTGCGGACACGGTTTGCAACCACCGCGATCTTGACCCCGGAGGTACGCGCGCCACCGAACAGGAACAACTCCTTGATAAAATCCGCGGTTGCGTGAATGTCGATGGGAGAAGGCGCAACCGGAATCACGATATAGTTCGATTTCCGCACCAGTTCCTGCAACAGCAAACCCTTCGTTCCTGCCGGCGCATCGATGACCGTGATTTCAGTATCCCGCGGAACCCATGCATGAGTGCTGCGCAGGGGAATGGCTCCCTTGGCCGGTGCAGCATTTGCACCATGGATCTTTAACGCTTCGTCGGGCCGAACCCTCAGCCATTGTATGCTCGAACCCTGCGGATCGTAATCCATGATCGCTGTCTGGATCTTCCGGGTCGCATAGTAACTGGCAAGATTGGTGGCAACGGTTGTTTTTCCCGAACCACCTTTTGAATTTATAACCAGTATCGTCAGCATGAAGTCCCCGTTCTGCGGTTAAGCCTCTTTGGCCGCGAATTCCAGGCTATGCCCAGGATAGGCGCGTGAATAAAGGCGACAGGATGCCACTTCCATGCCGTTGCGTGCTTCGCTTTGCCCGGAGAAGAGCGTGGAAACCGCCGCTGGCTAACGTCTGAGGAAGCGGCATGATCAGGCAATTCCCAGCTTTGCAGATCCGACATGGCGTTTATCATTCCGGAAAATTCAGAAAAATTTTCACCTGTTGGCAACTTCCACTCTTTGATAACAAGGAATAAATTGAACATTAGTCGGTTGAGCGCCCCGCGTCAATTATTAGTTGGATTTTATTGACTGGCAACAAGCACGCCAATATCATTGCTAGCAGCCAATTCCTGAATGCCCGATTTACATTTAATGAGGTGACAAGATGGTAATGCAAAAGAAAAAAGCGGCTACGAGCAAAACGTCTGCTGCCAAGTCCGGGACTGCAAAAACGGCTGCAGCGCCAGTTGCAAAAAAGGCTGTGCCGAAAAAAGCATCAGCGGCTGCATCAAATCCGAAAAAGCCCAAACCCGCCCCAGCCAGTAAGGCAACCGCACCCGTGGCCGCAAAGAAATCTGCCAGCCCCGCCGCAAAAACCGGAGCGACTGCAAAGCAGGGCGCCGCCAAGCGGCCAGCCTCGACAGACAACAAGGCAATGAAGCCAACCCCCGAAGAACGCTATCGCATGGTGGAAACGGCAGCGTACTTTATCGCGGAAAAGCATGGCTTCCAGGGCCGTTCCGACGAACATTGGGCTGCAGCGGAAAGGGCGATTGCGGCAAAACTCGGCAAATAGCGGAAATCCGGGGCCTGTACATATCGCAACACCCGACCGCCCCCTGAAATTGCCCAGGCAACCGCACTTGTAAAACTCTTCGCGATCACGACATCGCGGTTATCGGCCCAGACGGTTCATAAAACCATGCCGCCCGATACCGTCGGCAAGACCGGATCTGTTCACTCACACTTGGCGATTTGCGGACGATGCTCCATCGTGCTTCATTGTCGCTTCACGATTTTCGGGAAATAAAAATGCCTGGTCGAAGCCAGGCCATCTGTACGTTTGAGTATGTAACTGATCCGGGCGCTCAGGATTTTCCGCCGAACAGATTCAGCAAGCCAACCACGACAAATGGCGAAAAAAACAAATGACAGCAAGGCTGGCTGAAAACCGCCCTGCAACCTGAAAACGGGAATGTCGCCCTGTCTGAAAGCAAAGAAAGTGTTGCACCAGCCCTCATGGGCTGGCCTGATCTACGGCAAAGTTATTTCTTTGTGCCGTTGACGACTGCTTTAAGTGTAGCGCCGGCCTTGAAAGCCGGGACTTTGGCAGCCTTGATCTTTATTGCAGCACCGGTGCTGGGATTACGGCCTGCGCGCGCGGCACGCTTGCGAACCTCGAATGTGCCGAAGCCAACCAGAGCGACATTGTCACCCTTCTTCAGCGCTCCGGTTATGATTTCAATCAGAGCCGAAATATTGCGGTCGGCATCTGCCTTGGAGCTTCCTGTCTTGTCAGACAACATATCGATCAATTCTTTTCTGTTCATGTTATTTCCTTTGTTGTTATTACTGCAAATGCAGCGAACCGTAGTCTAGCACCAGTCGGTGAGGTTTAGAATCTTTCCATGAGGCGGTATGTGTTGCCCCGCCTCATTTACCCCGACTATTTGGCGCGCCCGTATTTTGCTGTAAAGCTGGCTTTTCCCAGCATATTCCCATGAATCATATAGCCTGTCAGCGCTGCGGTCGCGCCATCCGGCACATCCAGTTTGTCGGTCTTAAGCGCATATACAGTGAAAATATAGCGGTGCGGCTTGTCTCCCTTCGGTGGACAAGTCCCGCCGAATGCAGCCACACCATAATCGGTGCGCCCCTGGACTGCGCCTTTGGGCAGGGTCGTGCTGTTAAGCGCTCCGGCATTCGCAGCCAGTTCATGGACGTTGGCCGGAATATCGAAGACGACCCAGTGCCACCAGCCCGACCCGGTGGGCGCATCAGGATCGTACACCGTCACGGCAAAGCTCCTGGTTCCCTTTGGTGCGCCGCTCCATTTCAGTTCCGGCGACTTGTTCTCCCCGGAACAGCCAAAACCATTGAACTCGAAGCGCTGGGGAATCATGTGATTGGCCTTGATTTCCGAGCTGGAAAGTTTGAAGGTGGAAGCGTAGGTGAAAGTCGATAAAGCAGTCAGAACAACTGCAATCAATATGCGGCGCATGAAACTCTCCTTATGGACAAAACCGGGGACAGGATTGTAGCACCATTGCCATCGCCGAAATTGGCCCGGCCGACCTGGCTGGGGCTGGATACAGCCCCCGGTTTGACTAAGCCCGTGACCGGGTCTATGCTGAAATCGATTGGTACAGTAAAACGATCCATCAAGTCTGGAGAAAGCGATGACTAAAAGAATGGTCTGTACGATGCTGCTGGCCGGCCTGGGTATTCCGTTTATTGCCAGTGCCCAGACAGAGACAGCAGGGATTTCACGTGGTGAATTGCTGTATACGACGCATTGCATCGCATGCCACAACGAAAAGATACATTGGCGGGACAGAAAGGTCGCCAGGGACTGGGGCGGCCTGATATCCGAGGTACGCCACTGGCAGCAGATTTCCGGGCTGGCCTGGCATGAAGACGACATCGTGCTGGTTGCGCACTACCTGAATATCCGCCTCTACCATTATCCCGAGCACGTTAAATAATTTCAGTGCTGCCAGGGGCGCAGTCGTACTATTTGTCCCGCTGCCAGCAAGTCTCGGCAGCGCCCTGGGCCCGGTTGATGCAGCGGCTCAGCACAAACAGCAAATCCGACAACCTGTTCAGGTAAGGAACCGCGTGTTGCGGTACCGCATCGCGCTGGGAAAGCACGGTCAGGTCGCGTTCCGCGCGGCGCGCCACCGTGCGCGCGACATGGCATAGCGCCCCCGCACGCGAACCGCCCGGCAGGATGAATTCTCGCAGCGGCGGCAGGTCGGCGTTGTAATGCGCAAGCTGACCATCCAGCCAGGCTACCCTGTCTTCCGGAAACGCATCCCGGGTGGGCAATGCCAGCGCGCCGCCCAGGTCAAACAGGTCATTCTGTATCCGCAACAAAGTGGTGCGAAAGTCGGGCGCAATATCTTCGGCGAGCAACACGCCGAGCTGGCTGCTCAGTTCATCCACGCTGCCCAGCACCGCAATGCGCGCATGATCCTTGCCGAGTCGCGTGCCGTCGGCGAGTCCGGTCGTTCCCTTGTCGCCGGTGCGGGTGGTGATCTTTGTCAAACGCATGACTTCGCCCTTTTACTGTTTCTCCAGACACTCAAAGTATAGCGCCGCATCCGGCTGGGCACGATCGCGCTGTGCCTGCCAGATCATTTCGCTGAGGCATTCCATAATCCGGTGCTGCGCATCGTGCTCCGATTCCAGCTTTTGCGTCAGGCGCACAAAATGCGCGCGAATTCCAGGCGGCTGGTCGATGGATATCTGCTCCTCGATAGTCAGGTGCATCATCAGGTGCAGGAATGGATTGGTCTCGCCCTGTTCCGGCAGAAAATCCTTCTCATGGTGTGATTCCGGATCCTCAAGCACGGAAAAATATTCCGGATGCTTCGCGATAAGCTGTGCGGCAAGATCTTCCAGCGGGGTGAGCAATTCTCCTGCGCGGCGTTTTCGCCATGACTCGAACAGAAAGTTGCGCGCTTCGTCGCGCGAAGGATTGAATAGCACTAAATTTCCTTGTTTTTGTATTCACACAGGTCGTGAATGATGCACGCCCCGCAATTCGGTTTGCGCGCCCGGCAGACATAGCGGCCGTGCAGGATCAACCAGTGGTGCGCGTCATGCTTGAATTCGTCCGGCACGAACTTGAGCAGCTTCCTTTCCACTTCGTCCACGTCTTTGCCGGGTGCGAGTCCGATGCGGTTCGATACGCGGAAGATGTGCGTATCCACCGCTATGGTGGGCTCGCCGAACGCAGTGTTGAGGATCACATTTGCGGTCTTGCGCCCCACACCGGGCAGCGCTTCAAGTTCCTCGCGGGTTTTCGGCACCGCGCCACCATGCCGCTCTACCAGCAGGCGGCAAGTCTGCATCACATGCTTTGCCTTGGTCTTGTACAGGCCGATGCGCTGGATATATTCGCGCAGTTTTTCCTCGCCAAGCGCGAGCATCGCCTGTGGCGTGCTGGCGGCCGGAAACAGGTGGCGCGTTGCCGCATTCACGCTGACGTCGGTGGCCTGCGCCGACAGCACCACCGCGACCAGCAACTCGAACGGGGTCGAATATTCCAGCTCGGTGGTCGGATGTGGATTCGCGGCACGGAAGCGCGTGAATATTTCGCGTCGTTTGGCTGGGTTCATGAAATTTCACGGGAAAATGCAGGATGCGGCATGAAAACTCGCTGTTGATTACGCCGCACGTCTGCTCAGTGCATGGCTGGCGAACAACCGCCCTCAATCGGAACGATGGTTGCATTCGCGCCTTTCAGCTTCCGTTCGGCGCGCAGGTTCAGCCAGTTCTTCGCGGCAATCAGCATGCCCAGCGTAATGAATGCACCGGGCGGCAGTATCGCGAGCAGAAATCCGTGGTAGCCCGGAATCACCGTGAACACCCAGGACTTCGCCGCCTCGCCGAACACCATGTCGATGCCGGAAAGCAGCGTACCGTGCCCGAAGATCTCGCGTATGCCGCCCAGCACTGCCAGCACCGCGGTAAGCCCCAGACCCATCGCCAGCCCGTCCAGCGCAGAATCCAGCATCGGATTCTTGGAAGCGAACGACTCGATGCGCGCGAGCACGATGCAGTTGGTGACAATCAGCGGAATGAAGATTCCCAGCACCAGGTACAGCTTGTACATATATGCATTCATCGTGAACTGGACGATGGTGACCAGCACCGCGATGATCAGGATGAAAACCGGAATGCGCGCCTCGTTCGGCACGAGTTGCCGGATCGGTGCGATCGCCGCACCGGACAGGGTCATCACCAGCGCCGTCGCAAGGCCCAGGCTCACCGCATTCACCACCGAGCTGCTCACTGCAAGGATGGGACAAAGCCCGAGCAACTGCACCAGCCCGGTGTTCTGTTTCCATACGCCATTGTAGAAGATATCCCTGAATTCCTGGCTGGTCACTGATTCTCTCCTTTGTCCTTTTCAGCCTGTTCTGCGGCGTGCCCGCGTATCTGAAGCAATGTATCGCGATGCTGTGCAAAATACTGCAAGGCATTGTGCACCGCTTTGACCACCGCGCGCGGGGAGATCGTCGCCCCTGCCATATAGTCGAAAGATCCGCCGTCTTTTTTGACTTTCCAGCCGCTGTCATCGGGATTGCCCAGCGATTTGCCGTCGAAGCCGTTGATCCACCTGCTCTTGGCGATCTCGATGTAATCGCCGAGCCCCGGCGTTTCCTGGTCCGAGACCACGCGCACACCGGCGATTCTACCATCGCGGCGGACTGCGATAACCATATGGATCTTGCCGCCGTAACCATCCGGCGCAATGGCCTGCATCACCACGATCGAGGGGCGGCCGTTGATGCGGCCGAGATAGGCCGGCGTGGTGTCGTCGTTTCCCAGCAACGCATCGGGTGCAAGTTGCATCGTATCCCTGATGATGTCGTTATCGTAGCTTCCCGCAGGCGCGATCTGCGCGATCAGTTTCAGCTTTTCAATTTCCTCGCTGTGCGCGATCGGATCATGCGTCAGCTGATAGGTGATCGCGAGCAGCGCGGTCCCGATCACCGCAAAGAACAGCAGGTTCAGCGCGGTGAGCAACGATGCTTTAGCGATCGTGCGCCTCATGGCTTGCCGTCCACGGATTTATTTCCGGACACCCCGTCTTTTTTGCCAAATACCGGCGGCTGGGTATACAGCACGATCAGCGGCACACAGATGTTCATCAGCAGGGTGGCGAACGCGACGCCGTCAGGAAAGCCGCCGAACACCCGGATCAGGTAAGTGAGCAGTGCTGCGCCTGCGGCAAAGATCAGCCGCCCCTTGCTGGTGGTGGGACTGCTTACCGGATCGGTCAGGATGAAGAAGGCGCCCAGCATCGAAGCGCCAGCGAACCAGTGGAACAGCGGCCCGGCGTAATGGGCAGGATCGGCGAGATGGAACACCCCGGCGATAGCCATAAGCGTACCGAGAAACGCGACGGGAATGTGCCAGCTAATGATGCGCGCAGCGAGCAGATAGAGTCCGCCCAGCAGGAATCCGCCCGCCACCATTTCGCTGCCGTGGCCGCCCAGACGTCCGTAGATCGGCATGTCAAAAATCTGCCTGATCGGCTGATTCAGGTGCAGGTGCGTTTTCAGCGTGTCCAGCGGCGTTGCCATCGTAACCGCGTCCAGCGATACGTGTCCGGGCAGCACACCGATGAAGATATATTCCAGTTGCTGCGTGAAACTGAAGCCGGACATTGCCATCCCGCCCTGTTCCAACCCATGGGGCGCAATCCAGTGGGTCATCTGCGCAGGAAACGAAATGATCAGCACTGCGTAGCCGACCATCGCCGGATTGAACAGGTTGTTGCCCAGCCCTCCGTAAAGGTGTTTGGCGATTGCAATCGCGAAGGCAGTTCCAACCACCACCAGCCACCACGGCGCCAGCGGCGGAATCGAGAGTGCCAGCAGCCAGGCTGTCAACAGCGCGCTGTTGTCCTTCAGGAAGGGCGCGACCGGCCGGCCGCGCAGCCGCAGCATCAGCGCCTCGGTGCCCAGCGCGGTCAGGCTGGCCAGCGTAATCGAAACCAGGATCGCGGGTCCGAAATACCACACGTACAGAGCTATGCCGGGCAGCAGCGCGAACAGTACCTTGAGCATGATCGCTGAGACGCTTTCGGATTTGCTGAAGAGGGGAGTGAATTGCATATTATTCCTTGGCGTGTTCGACTTCCGATTTGGCAAGTTCCAGGATGTGCGCACGGCGTGCTTCAAGTTCGGCCTGTTCCGCCTGCTGTTGCGGTGTCAATGTCTGGCTGCCGGGGATACTCTCGGCTTGCACGGCCTTTTCCCTGGCCGCCAGCTTCTCCGCCTTTTCGCGCTTCTCCCGCTCGATGCGCTGCTCGTGAAACTCGTGTCGTTCTCTTGCCTGGTCCGCGAGCTGCTTGTCGTGCTCGCGCGCGCGAATCTCGCTCTTCGCAAACCGGTAATACTGCACCAGCGGGATGTGGCTCGGGCAGACATAGCTGCATGCGCCGCATTCGATGCAGTCGAACAGACTGAATGCCTGTGCCCTGCCAAATTCCCTCGATTGTGCAAACCAGTACAAATCCTGCGGTTGCAGGTCCGCCGGACACACCTCGACACAGCGCGTGCAGCGTATGCACGGCATAGCCGGCGCGGGCGGCGGAAACAGCTTTTTGGATGCGGCGATGATGCAGTTGGTGGCCTTTACCAGCGGAACATGCACATCAGGCAGCGAAAAGCCCATCATCGGGCCGCCCATGATGTATCCGTCAGTGTCGGGCAGCGCGCCAGCCAGCGCAAGCAGCTCGGCAATCGGCGTGCCGATCAGTGCCTCGAAGTTCTGCGCATTGCGCACGTTGCCGGTGACGGTGACAATGCGCGACAGCAGCGGTTCGCCCAGCGCGAGCGCGCGATGCACGGTAAAGGCGGTAGCAATGTTGAAGCATTGCACGCCGATATCGGTGGGCAGTTTTCCGGAGGGCACCTCCAGCCCGGTCATCACGCGGATCAGCTGTTTCGCGCTGCCTCCCGGATAGATCGTCGGAATCGCAATCGCCTCATGGTTCAGTGCACTGTCACTGATCGCCTGCTGCAGCGCGGCGATCGCGTCCGGCTTGTTGTTCTCGATGCCGTACAACACCTCATCCGCATCCAGCAATTGGCGCAGCAGCTCCGCACCCTGCACGATATCAGCGGCGCGCTCGCGCATCAGCATGTCGTCGCAGGTGATAAACGGCTCGCATTCCGCACCGTTCAGAATCAATGTGCCGACCTTTCCGGCCCCGATGCGCAGTTTGACGTCGCTGGGAAAGGCCGCGCCGCCCAGCCCGACCACGCCGGCCATGCGCAGCAGGTTCTGCAACTCGGCGGGGCTGCGCTCGCGGCAATTGACCGGCTTGCGCTCTATCCATTCTTCCCTGCCGTCCGGGATCAGCGTCGCGCAAAGATTCGGCAGGCCGGAAGGATGCGCGATCAATTGCATGTCGATCGCCGTAATCGTGCCAGAAGTCGGCGCGTGCACCGCGCTCGATACAAAGCCGTCCGGCATGCCGATCAGCTGTCCCTTAAGGACATGGTCTCCGGCCTGCACAACCGGTTTTGCGGTTTCGCCTGCATGCTGTTGGAGCGGCACCACCAGCCTGGAAGGCAGCGGCGCACGCACGATCGCCGTCCGGGTGGATTGCTCCTTGTTGCTCGGCGGATGGATACCGCCGTGAAAGTGATGGAGCTTTCTCAACGCGCCGCCCCGGTTGCAGATATCTGGGCTGCTGCGGCGCCCGATGCCTGAAGCGGATACTTCCACTTCCAGTTGCTGATCTTTTCCTCGATCACCTGCATGCTGATGCAGTCCACCGGGCAGGGCGCAATGCACAGTTCGCAGCCTGTGCATTCCGCTGCAATCACGGTGTGCATCTGCTTGGCCGCGCCGACGATCGCATCCACCGGGCAAGCCTGGATGCAAAGGGTGCAGCCGATGCAGGTGGTCTCATCGATCAGTGCTATCGACTTCGGTTTGGGTGCGGCGGTATCGCTGCCGAATGGTTTGAATTCCACGCCGAGAAGGTCAGCCAGTTTCTGTATTCCCTCTTCGCCGCCCGGCGGACAGCGGTTGATATCCGCCTCCCCTGCCGCGATGGCCGTTGCATAGGGCTTGCAACCGGGATAGCTGCACTGCCCGCACTGCGTCTGTGGCAGCACCGCGTCGATCTTGTCGACCAGCGGATTCCCTTCGGTGTGAAATTTGATCGCAGCAAATCCAAGCACCGCGCCAAGCACGGTCGCAATCGCTGACATCACCAGCAAAGCGCTTAACAATTGGTGCTTCCCATTACTTGATCAATCCGGAGAATCCCATGAAGGACAGGCTCATCAGTCCGGCAGTGACCATTGCGATCGCCGAGCCTTTGAAGATCACCGGAACATCCGCGCCTTCGAGCCGTTCGCGCATCGCGGCGAACAGCACCAGCACCATCGAAAATCCCAGCGCACCTCCCATGCCGAAGAAGATCGATTCGACGAAATTGTGTTTTGCCTGCACATTGAGCAGCGGAATACCGAGCACCGCACAGTTGGTGGTGATCAGCGGCAAATAGATGCCCAGCACCTGGTGCAGCAACGGGCTGGTCTTCTGCACCACCATCTCGGTAAACTGCACGATACCGGCGATCACCACGATGAACGACAGCGTGGTCAGGTATGAGAGTTCCGGGCCGAGCAGGTAATGGTTGATCAGGTAACTCGAACCCGATGCAAGGGTCAGCACGAAGGTGGTGGCTGCCCCCATGCCTATGGCGGTTTCCAGTTTTCTGGATACCCCCATGAACGGACACAAACCGAGAATCTTGACCATTACGATGTTGTTCACAAACACCGCGCTGATGAGAATCAGCAGATATTCTGTCATTGCAAGACCTTAAACGAATCAGGCGCGGATTATCCCCTGATTCATATGCTGCTTCAACCTCGTTCGCGACATATGAATATACCTGGATGGCCTGCAATCGCACCGATTTTCTATCGGCCAGGTCTCGCAAGACATCAAGGCAATCGTGACAACATAAACAGACAACAAGGCCTGAGTCAGATCTCGATCCGGGTCCCCATCTCGACGACCCGGTTGGCCGGAATATTGAAGAAATCTGTTGCGTTCATGGCATTTTTGGATAATGCCACGAACAGGCGCTCGCGCCATTTGGCCATGCCGGGCTTCGGACTGGAAACGATCAATGCGCGTGAAACAAAAAATGATGTGTCCATCATGTCGAAGGGCAACGCTTCTGAACCGCATAATTCCAGCGCAAATGGAATATCGGGGGTTTGCATGAATCCGTAGAACAATTTCACGCGATAGAAGTTTTTGCCAAGATCCTTGATCAGGAAACGATTGCCCCTTGTGACATAGGGCTTGTCCTCGACCACTACGGTCAGCAGTATGTTGCGTTCGTGCAGCACATGGTTATGCTTCAGGTTGTGCAGCATGGCGGACGGCGCTCCGTCACCATCAGGGATCAGGAATACTGCCGTACCGCTCACTCTCGACATATCGTCAACACCGTCAATGATTGCCTGCAATGGAACCTTCAAGCGTGTGGTTTCATCAAGCAATAGTTTTCTGCCGCGCTTCCATGTGGTGAGCACAGTAAACGACACCAGTGCAACGCACAGCGGAAACCAGCCTCCTTGAGGAATTTTGAGGGTGTTGGCGGCAAAATAAGTCAAATCCACGATCAGCAACACCGAGATAACCGGAATGGCGACAAGCAATGGCCAGCGCCATAGCAGTACAGCGACAAAAGCGACCAGCAAAGTGTCTATCGCCATGGTTCCGGTAACGGCGATACCATATGCCGCGGCCAGATTACTCGAGCTTTGAAACGTGAATACCAGAAAAACCACCGCCAGATAAAGCGTCCAATTGGTAAATGGCGCATAGATCTGCCCTTGTGCTTTATCGGAAGTCTGGCGGATTTCCATACGCGGCAGGAAACCCATTTGCACGGATTGACTCGCTACGGAAAATGCCCCTGAGATAACGGCTTGCGAGGCAATGACCGTTGCGGCAGTAGCCAGCAGCACCATCGGAATCAGCGCCCCGGCGGGGCCAAGCAGATAAAACGGGTTGTCGATCGCTTCCGGATTATGCAGCAGCAACGCCCCCTGTCCGAAATAGTTCAACACCAGCGCAGGCATCACAAAGGAAAACCAGCTTAAACGGATCGGGAATTTACCAAAATGCCCCATGTCGGTATACAACGCCTCACCGCCGGTAACGGCAAGAACGATGGCGCCAAGCGCCAGGAATGCAATGCGCGAGTCAGCGGTCAAAAAGCGCAAGGCATAAACAGGATTAAGCGCATATAAAACTTCCGGGCTCCGTGCGATGGCGATGACACCAAACACTGCAAGGCAGGTAAACCAGAGAATCATAATCGGGCCGAATGCAATTCCTACCGCCCCCGTGCCGCGCTTCTGGATGAAAAACAAACCGGTCAGAACGATCATGGTGACGGGCAGGATGTAGACGCTGAACTGGTTCGAAATAACCTCCAGACCTTCGACTGCAGACAGCACCGAAATCGCCGGCGTAATCATGCTGTCACCGAAGAATAATGCGGCTGCAAAAATACCGAGCGTGGTGACAAACCACTTCAACCCGGTTTTCTGTTCAGTTAGCCTGCTTACCAGGCCCAGCAATGACAACGATCCTCCCTCACCATTGTTATCCGCTCGCATCATGATGCCGACATATTTGAATGACACCAGCAACATGATGGTCCAGAACATCACCGACAGCACGCCCAGGATGTTGGCAGCTATGACAGGGAGAGGATGAGAACCGGCAAAGGTAGCATGCAGCGCATACAGCGGACTGGTGCCGATATCGCCATATACCACGCCGATTGCTCCCAGCAAAAGGGGGGATAACTTCTGTTCTGCTTGTGTACTGCTCATGCCCCAACCGTTCACTTTGGAAGAATGCGGCGGCACTCTACGCCGGCGTTGCACCGAATGCAATCACCGCGAACTCATTCGCGGATTTTCCGGGAGTGCGGATTAAGTGCTCCGAACCCCGGCCCTTTCAAATCGCATCGTGAAAAATTCGCGCATCATGGCGATCCGGGGCTTGATGTGGCCCGTGTTTCCGGCTACATCAAGCCGGCTTTACAGTTTGTTATGAGTACCGTCGCACAGCACGCCTTTGCCGCTGTGCTTGCAGCCGCAAAAATAGACTCCCTCCGATTTTTCGGCCTTGTACTCAACCGGGGAAAATTCGCTTCCCTTGTGGCTGCCGTCGCAGAACGGCTGTGTCGCGCTTTTGCCGCAGGCGCACCACCAGTAGCTTTTCCCTGCCTCCACCTGGACTGGGTAGGGCCCCTTCTGTGCGATTACTGCTTGCTTGTCTGACATTTTGAAACTCCTTTAAGATTGAAACGACATGAAATTTCCTCCCGCTTTCAGGGCAGGAGGCCCTGCAAACACGTCACCCGGAAAATCCGCGGGATACGCAAAATTCTTATCGGCCTGAGACTTGGGCTTTTGCAAAGGCTTCCCGCAAGCTGCTCAGACTGTCGCCGATTTCGGCCAGTTCCTTCTCCGAAAATTGCGCAAAAGCGCGCCGCATATGCGCAAGCTGCGCCGGAAAGACGCTTGCAAAAAGTTTTTCCCCTTGCGCGGTGAGTTGGATGATCTGGCATCGTCCGTCGCCGGGGAAAGCGCTCCGCCGCACCAGCTTCTTGTCCACCAGACGGTCCACCACTCCGGTCAGCGTGCCTTTGGTGATCAGTGTCTTTTCTCCCAATTCCCTGCTGGTCATGCCTGCCGTGTTGCCCAGGGTGGCGATAATGTCGAATTGCGCCGGCGTCAGTCCCGTCGATCGCACATGCGCAGAGGAATAAGCTTCAAACGCCTGGTAAGTGCAGGACAGTTCGCGGAGCAGCGACAGAAATTTCGGGGAACGCATCAACAATCCGGCTGTTATAACCGGCGTGATAATAGTTCTAATTAGAACTAATGTCAATTTCCCGATCCCGGCACGTAATGGATTTTTTGCTCATCCTGCGTGTAACTCAGTACAATCGCGCGGACGAACATCAATATGCCTGTGGTTACCCTATGAAATTGATCCCGACGATCCTGTGCGGCGGAGCAGGCTCCCGGCTCTGGCCGGTATCCCGCGAACTGCACCCCAAACCGTTCATCCGCCTGGCGGACGGGCAGAGCCTGCTGCAAAAAGCCTGGCTGCGCGGCGTGACCCTGCCGAATGTCGCGGAGACGCTCACCGTTACCAACCGCGAGCTCGTGTTCAAGACCGAAGATGAGTACCGCGAGATCGCAGGCGACCACCACAGGAATCTCGCCAACAGCTTCATCCTCGAACCTTTCGGACGGAACACCGCTCCCGCGATAGCTGCGGCTGCGCTGCACGTGGCTGCGAGCCATGGCAAGGATGCGATCCTGCTGGTGCTGGCCGCTGATCACCTGATCACAGACCAGCCCGCATTTGCGCAGGCCGTGGCGCAGGCCGTGCAATTGGCCACACAGAAAAAACTGGTCACTTTCGGCATCAAGCCCAGCTCAGCCGAAACCGGCTACGGCTATATCGAGGCGGACGGCAACTCGGTCGTGCGATTTGTCGAAAAGCCCAGCCTTGAAACGGCCCGCCAGTATCTGGCCTCCGGCAACTTCCTGTGGAACTCGGGCATGTTCTGCTTCACGGCGGGAACCATGCTGGCCGAAATGCAGCTGTATTGCCCGGAAATTCTCGACCAGACCCGAACCTGTCTGGAACAGTCACGACGTGCCGAAGGAAAAAGCTACACACAGATCGAACTCGACCCGGAATCGTTCAGCCGCGTACCGGACGACTCCATCGACTATGCCGTGATGGAAAAGTCCGGCAACGTCGCCGTGGTACCGTGCAGCATCGGCTGGAGCGATATCGGATCGTGGAACGCAGTCGGCGAACTGACCCCGCCGGATGCCCACGGCAACCGGATTGCCGGCGAAGTCATGCTGCATGATGTCAGCAACTGCTATATCCAGAGCAGCCAGCGCATTGTCGGCGCGCTCGGGATCGACGGCCTGGTCGTTATAGACACCCCCGATGCGCTGCTGGTTGCGGATCGCAATCGCGTCCAGGACGTGAAACTTCTATACGCGCACCTCAAGGCTGAAGGCCATGAAACGTACAAACTGCACACCACCGTGCATCGCCCCTGGGGGACCTATACCGTTCTGGAGGAAGGCCCGCGCTTCAAGATCAAGCGCATCGTGGTCAAGCCCGGCGGGCGACTGAGCCTGCAGATGCACCACCATCGCAGCGAGCACTGGGTTGTGGTCAGCGGCATGGCCAGGGTCGTCAACGGCGAGCAGGAGCTGTTCATCAATACTGACGAATCCACCTATATCCCGGCTGGACACAAACACCGCCTGGAGAATCCCGGCGTGGTCGATCTGGTCATGATCGAGGTGCAAAGCGGTGAATACCTGGGCGAAGACGATATCGTGCGTTTCGAGGATATATACGGTCGCTGAAGGTGCCGGTGTTTCAGCCCTGACGCATCAAGGTAACCCACCCCGGATCCAACCGCATCGGCTCCCTCCCCTGCAATCAGTGGTACAGCGCCGGAAATCTTTCGCGCAAATGCTCCAGCTTGGGCAGGTCGTTGAAAACGATATAGGGCTGGAGCGGGTGCAACGCCAGATAATTCTGGTGATGCGCCTCGGCCGGGTAGAACTGCTTCAGCGGCACGACCTGCGTGACGATGGGGTCTGAAAACGTGTGTGCGGCGGTGAGCTGCCGGATATAGTCCTGCGCGGTCTTGCGCTGTTTGTCGCTGGTATAGAAGACCACCGAGCGATACTGGCTGCCGGTATCCGGTCCCTGGCGATTCAGCTGGGTCGGATCATGAGCCACGTTGAAAAATACCTGCAGCAGTTGCTGATAAGTAACCTGCGCCGGATTGAAATGAACGCGCACCGATTCGGCGTGGCCGGTGTTGCCCTGGCTCACCATCTCGTAATGCGCCGTATCAGCGGCACCCCCCGAATAGCCCGACACCACGTCGGTCACGCCCTTGACGTGCTTGAATACCGCATCCACTCCCCAGAAGCATCCCCCGGCGAATACCGCCGTTTCCTGAAGCGGTGCGGAGGCCGCGTTTGACAGCGGGACCATACCGAGAGCGACGCACAGGCCGGCGCTGAAAAAATAACGACGGATAATATTGATACTTAGCATGATGACACTCCTTTAGAATCAGCCGAAAGTAAACGCAAATGCATGGACACCGGGATCGAGAAACTCGATGCGAAAGGTGTGGACCCCGATCTTCCCGCGTTGCCGCACAAGCTGGTATAGCCTCTGCTCGCGAACCATGCCGTTGCCACGGGCATCGGTATCTGTCCCGTGGTTCGCACCGGGAGCCACACCGTCCAGCGTGACCCTGAAACGCACCGGTTTGCCGCCCGGCGAGCCCAGCACCAGATGCAGATCGCGGCCGCGGAAACGGTAACTGATCGAGCCGCCGGAAGTATGCAACACGCAGGATTCGCCTCCAACCAGCCATTCCCCGGCCAGAGCCCAATGATCCGCTTCAAGCTTGCGCGGCGCGCTGTAATTTGCCGCCCTGTCCTTGCTGACCGGCTCGGGCGAAGACAGATTCTGCTGGCGCGCATAGCCCAGGTAGGTTTCCGGCGAACGCGCACCGGCGGATGCCGCCTCCGTCGCGCCCGATCCCGCAACGTGCACCAGGCCGCCGGCCAGCACAATTTTGTCCTGATGCGCCTCCTCGAGCAGGGAGCGTATCATCCGCTCGGTTTCGTCATACGCGCCTTCGCCGAAGTGGTGTTCGCGGATCCGACCATTCGCATCTATCAGATAATGGGCGGGCCAGTACTGGTTGTTGTATGCATTCCAGACCGCATACCGGTTATCCATCACGACCGGATATTTGATGCCCAGATCGCTGATCGCCTGCCCGACATTGCGCGGATCCTTCTCGAACGCGAACTCAGGCGTGTGCACCCCGATGATGACCAGCCCCTGGTCGCGATACTTCCGGTCCCAGGCTTTCAGATAGGGCAAGGTACGCAGGCAATTGATGCAGGAATAGGTCCAGAAATCCACCAGCACCACTTTGCCGCGCAGCGACCCGCTGGCAAGCGGCGGAGAGTTGAACCACTTTGTCGCACCATCGAAAGATGGCATCAGCGGCAGACTGGCTTCAGCGGGCGTGGCGGATTGACGGACAGCGGCCGGCTTCGCCAGTTGCGCGATCAGCTTCTGTTCGGTCCCGGCCGTGTTCAAAAAGTCGAATTGCGCCAGGAAACGCGTATCCCAGCCCAGCGCAATCGCGACCACTCCGGCCAGCACCGCGACGCCCAGTCCGCGCCGCAGCCATTCTTCCGCACCCAGCCCCCGCTTCATCAGGCTGAACACGCGTCCGCCGGCCAGCAGCGCCAGCGCCAGCGAAGATGCCGCGCCGGCCGCAAACACCAGCAGCAGCAACGCGCTGTGCAGATTCGCGCCGTTCAGCGCAGCGCCGGCCAGCACCAGCCCGAGAATGGGTCCGGCGCAGGGTGCCCACAGGAACCCGACCGCGACGCCCAGCAGCAGCGAGCCCCTGATGCTGGATTCCCGGTCGGCGCGCTGTTGCAATCGGCCGCCGAACGCGACGAACGGGCGCATCATCCGATCCGCCAACGCCGGGAACACCAGCGCCAGCCCCATCAGCAATAGAAGCAGCATCGCCGCATAGCGGCCGTACTGGTTCAATGCAACCAGCCATGCACCTCCGACTGCCGCTAGGCTGGCCAGCACCGTGAAGGTCGCGGCCATGCCGATCAGGATCGGCAAACCGGAACGCCGGAACGACCTGTCCGAACGGGCAAAGATGAAAGGCAACACCGGCAGCACGCACGGGCTGAAAATGGTCAGCACGCCGCCGAGATAGGCCAGCACAAAGATCAGCATGATGGATCAGGCATGCTTTGGTTTTGGTACGAAACGCAACGCAACGGTATTCATGCAATAGCGCAATCCGGTCGGTTGCGGTCCGTCGTTAAATACATGGCCAAGATGCGCATCGCACAGGGTGCAGCGCACCTCGGTGCGCGTCATCCCGAACATGTGGTCTGTGATCTCGCGCACGTTTTGCGGAGCGATCGGTTGCCAGAAACTCGGCCAGCCGGTCCCGGAATCGTATTTGGTCGCCGCATCGAACAGCGCGTTGTCGCAACACACGCAGCGGTACAGGCCGGGCTCATGCCGGTCGTAGCCCGGCTGTGAAAATGCCCGTTCGGTGCCCTGCTCGCGCGTCACTTCGTAGGCCAGCGGCGACAGCCGCTTTTTCCATTCTGCATCCTTGTTCACGCGCGCAAGAGTTGCTAGTCCCAGAGGTTTTCCGTCATCGGAAAATTGCATGATGGTCACCATGCCGCCGGCTGGAAGCTGATCGGCAAAGGAACGTGTCGCCATGGCCAGGGTAAGTCCTGACAAGGTGTATAAAAAATGTCTGCGCTGCATGTCTGTTTCCTCCTGGATCATCTTCGACTGTCGGATTCGATATCGGGTTCAAGGCAATTATCAAAACCAGTTATGATTCGCCCTGCATGCCGGGTAATTCGGGCGGCGCACTGAAAAGGTTACATCAAAGGTTCGCGTGACTGACAAAACTGACCATCTTGAAGCGTTGATGCGGCAAGCCCTAGGCGGGGACCAGCGTGCTTACGCGAAAGTACTGCAGGAAACCTCGCGATTCCTCAGGCCGTACCTGGCGAAGCGGCTCAGCTTTACCAACGAAACGGACGACCTGCTGCAGGAAATCCTGCTGTCCATCCACAAGGCACGTCACACCTATGACGGCAACCGGCCCTACAAGCCGTGGGTGTATTCAATCGCAAAATTCCGGCTGCAGGATTATCTGCGCTCGCATTATGCCGACAAGTTGCATCATGCGGATGATATTTCCGGGCTGGAAGATTTTTTGCATGAAAATGTAACCGAATCTGTCATTTCATACGAATCCATCAGTGGGGAAATCGGAAAACTCCCGCAGAAGCAGGCGACCATACTGCAATTGATGCATCAGGAGGGCTATACCGCGAAGGAAGTGGCGGAGAAACTGGGCATGAACGAATCTGCGGTCAAGGTCGCGGCCCACCGCGCCTACCGGATATTGCGGCAAAAACTGGACAAATAATGGGAAATATCAATGAACTGATCAACCGTCTGGCGCACGACAATATGACAGTGAAGCCTGCGCCCCATCCTTACAAGCTGAGCCTGAAATGGATGGGGTGGGCTGTTGCCTATCTTGTCGTCGCGCTGGCATTTTCCGGGGTGCGCCCGGACCTGCCGGCCAAACTCCACCAGCCCATGTTCGTCGCTGAACTCGCTGCACTGGCCGGCATCTTCATCACGACATCCCTGAGCGCGTCATTGCTGTCGTTTCCGGATATACACCAGCTGCGCCGGCTGGCATTCGCGCCGCTGATCGCTTTCGCGCTGTTTTTGCTGGTGATGTTCCTCGCATGGCAGGCAGACAACCCCCCGGCGCCGCTGCCGGTGCACAGTTTTCAATGCACCCTGGGCATAACCATGATGTCGTTCCTGCCGGCCGCCTGGATATTCTATGTGATGCGCAAATTTGCCAGCACCCACTATCATCTGGCCGGCTGCTGCGCGCTGCTCTTCGCGTTCAGTATCGGCGCGATATGGCTGAGGCTATACGAGGTGAACAACTCGATCATGCATGTGATCGAATGGCATTACCTGCCGATGATCGCGTTCGGCATCATCGGGCTGTGGCTGGGGAAAAACATTCTGAAGTGGTAACGGCAAAGGCGCGCTTCGCTAATCCGTGTAGCCGGATGCCGCCGTCAGATATCGAGGAAGCGGACCTGGTTGCGCCCGCTTTCCTTGGCCTCGTACATCACCTTGTCGGCCCGCTTCAGCAGGTCGGCTGGCCGGTATTCGTGATCGATGAACATTACTACACCGATGCTAGAGCTGCAGTGATATTCGATTATTTTTTCGGTATCGCCCTCCTGTTGCAGCACCAGCCTGTAGGGTCTGGCGAGGATGGCACGGATCTTTTCGGCAACCACCCCGGTCTGGGCAATCGAGGATTGCTTGTCGGTGTCCAGTTCGGTCAGCATCACCACGAATTCATCGCCGCCGAATCGCGAAACAGTATCCACTTCGCGGACGCAACTGATGATGCGGTGCGCAACTTCCTTCAATAGCAGGTCGCCCGCACTGTGCCCGTACTGGTCATTCAGCGGCTTGAAATTGTCCATATCCAGGAACATCAGCGCGGCATAGCGGCCGGAGCGGTTGCTGGCCGCCATTGCCTGGTTCAGGCGATCGTCGAACATGCGGCGGTTGGGCAGCTTGGTCAAGGCGTCGTAAAAGGCCAGGTTGCGGATCTGGTCCTCGGCCTTGATGCGTTCGGTGATGTCGCGCGACACAACGACGACGCGGGACGGTCGCCCCATGCTGTTCCTGATCACGCCGCCGCATGATTCCATGTAGCGGATGCTGCCATCTGGCATCGAGAAACGGTATTCGATGCGCAGTCCGATGCCGGTCCTTACGGTCTCCATGAACACCCGCCTCACATGTTCGCGGTCATCGGGATGTATCTCTGCAAACGAATCGGTGCCCTTCAGGGATTCGGGGTCGCCGAACAAGCGCGTGTAGGAGGGACTGTTGTAGAGCCGTCGCCCGTCCAAATCGAGCACCGCGATGAAATCATCGACGTTCTCGGTGATCATGCGATAGAACGCTTCCTGTTCGCGCAACTCATCCTCGAACCGCTTGTTTTCGGAAATGTCGGTCATCACCACGCGCACCACCGTCGATTTGCCGTCCTTCTGCAGGCGCAGGCTGTCCAGCCTGACCTGGCAGCAAGTCTTGTCTTCGTGCACGATAGCCAATTCGCAGGTCAGCTTGTCTTCCTGCTGCAGCAAGTCGATGAAATATTCTGTCCAGTCCTTGATATCTTCAGCGGCAACGAAGGCATCAAAGCGCTTGTGCAGCAGCTTACCGCGTTCATCCCCCAGCAGGGTCGCGCCGGTCAGGTTGATTTCCTCTATCCGGGCATCGCTGCTTAGCGTGACATAGCCGACTGGCGCGAGATCGTAGAAGTCGGTGTACCGGTCGCGCAATTCCTTCATCATCAGCTGCGCGCGCTGCAACTCCTGGCGCTGCATCCCAAGTTCGACCTGGCACACCTGCAGTTCATGGAATATTTCTTCGACGGGACGGGACGGCCTATCCGCAGGTGCCATCTGCGCCAGATGCTTTTCAGCGGCAGCTCGCAAACCCTCGGCGAACTGTGCCTCCGAATCTGTTTTCGGCAAATCGGGCCTTGCTGATCTATTGCCCATAACTTCCCCCTTTGCAACTGTGTCAAGTATCGCATATCGCGCCGGTTCCGCAATATATTTCAGGCTGTTGCCCGTCACGCCGAATTCGGCTTTGGCGGCTCTCATGCTACAATTGCACACGATTTTCATGCATAACAATTGCCCCCGGCCGGCTGTTCCCGGTCCCGGCCTGTCGATTCCGGCTGATCAGGCAGGATGATCGACCCGGCAATTCTGGTTAATACTTTTCGCGTGCCTGGACACGCAAAATCGACTCGGGGCATTCCTGATCCGGTTTGAAAGGTCTACACGAAATCGTGCGGGCCTTTTTCTTTTTCACGATCCGGTTGCACCGGCGAAAGCAGCACTATGAATAATGTCAGCGAAGCAGCAAACACAAGTATCCCATCGGCCAGTTCCGATGCAACCGCGCGCGCCGGCGATATCGAGCGGGAAGTAAAGCGGCGCCGCACTTTCGCGATCATTTCCCACCCTGACGCGGGCAAGACCACGCTCACCGAAAAACTGCTGCTGTTCGGCGGCGCGATCCAGATGGCCGGCACTGTAAAGGCGCGCAAGAGCGGCCGGCATGCGACTTCCGACTGGCTGGATATCGAAAAGCAGCGCGGCATCTCGGTGGCCAGCTCGGTGATGCAGTTTGCCTACGACGACTGCGTGATCAATCTGCTCGATACGCCCGGCCACCAGGATTTCTCCGAGGACACCTATCGCGTGCTGACCGCGGTTGATGCGGCGGTGATGGTTGTGGACGCGGCCAAGGGCGTGGAAGCGCAGACCATCAAGTTGCTGGAAGTGTGCCGCTTGCGCAACACGCCGATCATCACGTTCATCAACAAGATGGACCGGGAGGTGCGCGATCCGCTGGAAGTGCTGGATGAGATCGAATCGGTGCTGAAGATAAAATGTGCGCCGGTAACCTGGCCGATCGGCATAGGCAAGCGCTTTCAGGGTGTGTATCACCTGCTCAACGACGAAGTGCTGCGCTTCGTGCCGGGCGAAGCCAAGGCCGGGCAGGAAGTCGAAACCCTGCGCGGCGATCAGATCGAGCAACTGGCAAAACAATGTCCTGCCGAAATGCAGACCATGCGCGACGAAACCGAACTGATCATGGGTGCAGGCGCGCCGTTCGATCTGCAGGAATTTCTCGGCGGACAGCAGTCGCCGGTGTTCTTCGGCTCCGGCGTGAACAACTTCGGCGTGCGCGAAATCCTGCGCGCGCTGGTAGATTGGGCGCCCTCGCCTTTGCCGCGCGAGACCGACGTGCGCGTGGTCCATCCGACAGAACCTGCGTTCACCGGCTTCGTGTTCAAGATCCAGGCCAACATGGACCCGAACCACCGCGACCGTATCGCGTTTCTGCGCATCTGCTCCGGCAAGTACACACCGGGTATGAAGGTAAAACATCGCCGCACCGGCAAGGAGATGAAGCTGGCCAACGCGGTAACCTTCATGGCAAACGAGCGTACCCGCATGGAAGAGGCTTACGCCGGAGACATCATCGGCGTGCACAACCACGGCCAGCTGCAGATCGGCGACGTGCTCACCGAAGGCGAGGCGCTCACCTTCAAGGGCATCCCCTACTTCGCGCCGGAGCTGTTCAGCCGCGCACGGCTGCGCGACCCGATGAAAGCCAAGCAATTGCAAAAGGGACTGCGCCAGCTGGGCGAAGAAGGCGCGGTGCAGGTGTTCGAACCGCTGCAGGATTCCAATCCGCTGATCGGCGCGGTAGGCCAATTGCAATTCGAAGTGGTCGAGCACCGGCTGAAATCCGAATACGGCGTGGATGCGGTATTCGAACGCGCAGGCATCCATACCGCACGCTGGGTGACCTGCGCGGACAAGAATCATCTCGGCGAATTCGTGAAGGCCAATCAGGCTCGTCTGGCCAGAGACGTGGATGGCAACTATGCCTATCTTGCCGATACCGGCGTGAACCTGCGCCTGGCACAGGAGCGCTGGCCGAAAATCCAGTTCCATGCGACGCGCGAGCATGGCCAGCAATTGAACTGATCGATCGGCGGCTCCGCTCAGAATTTCGCGCGATAGTAGGCGAGAAAATCATCTGCCGGCAACGGACGGCTGAATAAATATCCCTGTATTTCGTCGCAGCCCAGGGTTTTCAGCAGTTCGAGCTGCGCATCTGTTTCCACCCCTTCTGCAACAGTGCTCAGGTCCAGTGCTTTTGCCATCGCAACGATGGTTTTCGCAATCGCAACATCATCGATATTCCCGGGCATGTCCTTGATGAAAGCCCGATCGATCTTCACAGAGTCGATCGGGAAACGCTTGAGATGGGCAAGAGAGGAGTGGCCGGTGCCAAAATCGTCTAGCGACAGGTGAACACCCCGGCTGCGTATCCTGTCCAGCAGATCGATCACCCGTTCCGGGTCTTCCATCACCATGCTTTCGGTAATTTCCAGCTCCAGCGAGCTTGCCGGAAGTCCTGATTCGGCAAGCGCCTCATCGATTTCCGCCGGGAGGTTGTCTGAACGGAACTGCCTTGCGGACAGATTGACCGCCACCCGGATCGGTTGCAACCCGGCCTTCTGCCAGGCTGCATTTTGCCGGCAGGCCTCGCGCAGCACCCAGCGGCCGATCGCGACGATCATCCCTGTATCTTCTGCAACGGGAATGAATTCGGCCGGAGAAATCATGCCCCACTCGCGATGCATCCAGCGCACCAGCGCTTCCATGCCGACCAGGCGTCCGCTCGCGGTATCCACCTTGGGCTGGTAATGCAATAGCAGTTCCTGATTTTCCACCGCGTGCTGCAAATCGGTGATCATGCGCAGGGTGTTCGCGGCGGCGCGCCCCATCGCTTCGTCATAGACCGCAAAATCGTTGCCTCCGGCGCGGCGCACCCGGTTGCAGGCGGAAGCGGCCTGCTGTACCTGAGCCTCAGCCATGATTGCCGGATCGCTGCCTGCAGCGCTTTTCATCAGCGCAGCCCCGATCGACAGCGTAGAAAACAGTTCGCGTCGCTCGACATGCAGCGGCCGCCTTGCGGTGCCGAGCAACTGCACGGCGCGCCGTTGAGCGCCGGCCAGATCTCCTGGCCAGCATACCAGCACGAACGCATTCCCGCCAAAACGATATAGCGTCTCTTCGTTTTCGTTGATTCCATCGCGCAGTCGCAGCGCAACCTTGACCAGCCAGCGCTCGGTTTCAACCGCACCCAGGCTTTCGAAGATTTCCTGTTCGCGGTCGGCAACGATCATCATCACCGTGCCCGCGCGCTGTTGTTCGACCGCCTTGCCCAGATCTTCACGCAGACGGTACTGGTTGGGCAGCCCGGTGGCGGGATCGAAGAACGCCTGATAGGCGAGATTTTCCTCTGCCTCCCTGCGCGCTGTGACGTCCTTGATGTAGACATGGAATTCGGAAAAGTCCGCAAGGTAGGCCACGGTACATTCCAGCGTGAGCTTGCCGAGCGTGTATTCGAATTGCCGGTTGGAAGCCTGGTTCAAACGGGCTTCATCCAGATGGTGTTGCATCTCTTCAGGCAGCAGTTTTCCGGAGTCATTCGGAGGTAGATTCAGCCTGGCGAGCAATTCGGCGGTCGCCGGGTTCGCATAGCTCACCTCTCCCGTTGTGCCGAGGCGCAGTACCGGATTCGGGTTGCGCTCGGCAAACATCGCCAGCCTGCGGCGCTCCATTCCCTCGCGGATGATCGCGACGACATAGTAGCCCACGAAAAAGGCAACACCGAAAATCAATACCGAAAAGCCGATGACCCAGCGCACCATGGTCGAGACACTGCTGCGCGAGTCGTTACCCAACATGTCGACCGCGCGCTGGTTGGCCGCCGACATCGCGGCCAGGGTGCTTTCAATCTGCCTGACCTTGGGTTTAACCTGCGCCAGGATCGCCCGGGCCAGATCCCAGTTCACGACCTTGCTGGAAAGCGTTTTCGATAATTCGTCGGACAATTCGTCCAGCGCGATGAGCCGGGTGCGCAATTCCCTCACCTGCTCTCGCGAATCCACGTCCTTTTCCAGCTGGTCGACGATGGCGTCAAGTCGCGCGCGGTTCAGCGCGCGCTGGGTCTGGAATGCGTCCCGGGTTGCGGTGTAGGAATAATATTCGTAAAGCAGGCGTTCCTCGTCGGCGATGACACCGCGCAACTCGCCGATGCGCTGCGACAATGGCAGCTTCTCTGCGATGAACATCCGGTTCACCGCCTGCACCGAGTCCCCCAGCGTGATGATGCGAACCGACACCGCAACACCCACCGCGAGCACAAGCAGAAACACCCACCATATCCTGCGCTGAAGCATTACGAATCCGTTCCGTGTGTCAAAATTATTGTGCTGCTCAAGGCTCCATTATAGTAGCGGCGCATGCGCCTGACACATCACATCTTCTTGGCGGGTACGGGCATTTCCTTTCCAGGTTGAAGGCTGCCCCCTACTTTCAGGCAGGTTCCCGCCGGAACGGGGATGAAATCATTGGGGTCGTTGTCGACTTTCGAATGGCCGGCGCAGGAGTGCATCTTGGGATTGCTGTTGCACGCATTCTGTCCCGCCTTGGCGATGCCGAAGCACTTTTCCTGATCGGCAGCAGCATGGGCGGAATTTGCTGCTGCACTGAGGCCGAGCGCGAGCAGACTGGTCAGTGCGGTGGCGGCTAGTGAATTTTGGTATTTCATATTCCGGGCTCCTTTCTTGTTTGGCAAATCGAACAATACGTTCATCCATAAACGAATACGTCGATGGAATTTTACATTGTCTGCCCGGATTGTGTTCGGCGCACAGACTCCTATGCCGGTTTGCGCAGCCATCTTTCCAGCAACGCGTCGATCGACCACCGGCCGCGGCTCAGTACCAGCAGCACGCCCAGCAGTATCCCCCAGGACAGATGCTGGTTCAGCCCCGCCTCGCTCAGGTCGGCATAGGAAATCACCGCCACGATATTGAGGATGAACAGCCCGGAAGCGGCAAAGCGGCCTAACAGCCCCAGCACCAGCAGAACCGACAAACCGAGCTCTGCGCTGGCCGCCATGGTAGCCGCCACATCGGGAGGCAACAACGGCACGTGGTAGACGTCATTGAACAGGTACAGCGTGCTGTCCCAGCTCAGTATCTTGGTATAGCCCGATTTGAAAAACACGTTGGCAAGATACAACCGCAAGCCCAGATCCATCAGGGGCGCCAGATATTCGGGCAGGTGCGATGCGGAATAATAAAAACGGATGATGCGCTTCAACTGATTCATGCTTCCTCCTTCAATTTGAAACCGCACAGCACGCCTTGCCCGACCAGCTTCAGCAATACAGCCTGCAGATCGAAACCCGGGTCGATTTCCAGTGCCGCAGCGGTTGCGTCGCCGAGCGTAGCCCCCGCCCGGATGGCCTGCAGCCAGTTTGAATCTGCCGGCGACAGTTCTTCGACGATGACCGCACCGTCATTCCGGCAGACCAGCGCATTGCTTGCACCGCTATCCGGATCGATTGTGAAATCAGGATCCGCGCCGGGCTGATGCGCGCGCCAGATCGCGACGACCGGGTATCGCGAACATACCTGGTGGCAGGACGGATGGATGCGCAGAATCAGTTGCGGATATTGTTCGGGCGGTATCTGTGCCAGCTCCGCGAGGTCCAGCGCGGTGGAATCCCCGGCAAAATAGGCGCGGTGACAGGCCCAGTCCAGCGCCGCCACATCGGGCAGGTAGGGCAGCCCCTGCGCTGGTTCGAACGAAACGAGAAAATCTGCGAGCTCCGCGCCGTAGCGGTGAAGGTTGCCGCTGCGCGACGGATATTGCTCGATGAATTTCCTGGCCATGTAACGGAAGAATTCATCGCCGACGAGTTGTTTGATCAGCGGATAGGCGCCCGCCAGCGTGTCGTGCAGGTTGCCGCGGTAATTATTGCGATAGATCTCGAGGGCGGTGGCAGCAGAATAATGCGGATAGATATTGTCGATTTCCACCGGCGCCTCATCGCCGTGCACGATCGCCTGCGCAAACCCGGACAACACCTCATTCAGCGCAGGCATGGCATTCCTCCAGTCGCTGCCGGGCCTTCGCGGCTTCGCCCATCAAGACCGGCAACGCCGGTATGTCGCTGTCCCATTCGATCAGCGTGGGTCGCGGGCCGAGGTGCTGCAGCGCGACCTCGTACAGCTGCCAGACCTCCGGGTGGACCGGATGGTCGTGCGTATCGACCAGGCAACCGTCCCGGGTACTGAAACCGGCCAAGTGATATTCTCCGACCGCTTCTGCAGGAAGTTTCGCAATGAAAGCGCCGGCATCCACGCCGAGATTGCGCGCATTCACGTACAGGTTCTCCACGTCGAACAGGATGCCGCAGCCGGTGCGCCGCACCAGTTCGGCGAGGAATTCGCCTTCACTCATTTCGCTTTGTGCAAACGACAGATAGCTGGAAAGATTTTCCACAAGCAGCCGGCGACCGAGCCGTTCCTGCACCTGCTGCACGCGGTCTGCCACATTCGACAGCGATGCCTGCGTATAGGGAAACGGCAGCAGGTCATTGACCACCATCCGGCTGCCGTTGCCATCTTCAAGCGCGGTATTCCAGCACAGATGTTCCGATACCGCGGCAGGCTCAATCGCATCGCACAAGCGGCGCAAGTCGGACAGATGATCCCGATCCAGCGGAACGGCCGATGCCAGCCCCATGCCCACTCCGTGCAGGCTGACGGGATAATGTTCGCGCACCTTGTTCAGGGTGCGCAACGGTGCACCGCCGCCAAAAAAATTCTCGCTGTGCACTTCAACCCAGCCCAGCTCGGGTAAAGTATTCAGTACCTCGGCGTAATGAGGCGCCCGCAAGCCTATGCCTGCGATGCTCGGCAATGTATGGTTTGCGGGCGTTTTCATTACATTTTCTTCATCGTGTCGCTGCCCATCAGATGACCACCGGCGATCTTCGCGCATGTGCCCTTGGGCACGGCGACAAAATCCTTTGGATCATTGTTCTTGGTGGCCTGGCCGGCACAGGAATGCGCGCTCTTGTTGCTGGAGCAATCATTCATGCCCGCCTTGGCAATGCCAAAGCATTTTTCCATTTGCGGCTTTTTATCGGCTGCATTTGCATTAACGCTGGACAGTCCCAGCACCAGCAACGTGCCCATTGCAGCGGAAATAATCTGACTGTTTTTCATGGTAATACCCCTTTCATTGATTTATTAACGAGAGCCTGATGCCGGCCATGGGCCGCAGCAAGCCAAATTTCCCTGCATAAAAATGCACAGATTCAATTTCACCGGACTTGATTACTTCGCGGCCTTGCATCCACGCACCGATGTATTCGTGCGAGTTTAATAAAAGGTTACATCGGGATTTTGGGTACCTGCGATCAATGACACACTATATAGCTTTGCCTGTCCAGAAGAGGGCCGGTAGACAATGCCGACTATTTGCCGGGAACTTGCATCGCCGGTCGAAAATGCGAAAGGCATGCATTGCCGCAACCCTTTGTTTTGTTGGTGGCCCTCACGCTATCGAATATCCATCTACAACCAGCTTAGAATATACGATTAGAAATATGCGTCAAAACTCTATGCAATACTCCAAAGACCAATAAGTTGCAGTTTATTTTGGTCCAATGTCGAATTAACAAGAGGGTAAGAGCCCAGAATTGCAAATTAACAGATCCATTGGCTACTGCATTTAATCAGCCGCTTTCTTGTCCTCCCAACATCAGGTGCTCCTTGCCATTCCTTAACAGCTTTTCAAACTGCTCAACAGGCATCGGTTTACAAAATAGATATCCTTGATAGTTTGTGCAGCCACTATTGAAAAGAATTTGTCGTTGTTCTTCTGTCTCCACTCCTTCAGCTATGATTTTTAGGTTCAAGCTATGTGCCATCGTGACAATGGTGCGCACAATTACCTTATCACAGCTATTGGTGGCAAGTTCACGTATAAATGATTGGTCAATCTTCAGCTGGTCAAGAGGTAAATGCTTAAGATATTTCAGGGACGAATAGCCAGTGCCAAAGTCATCAAGTGAGAATGTAACGCCAATTTCTTTCAACGAATTCATGGTTGCAATGGTCTCTTCGATATTTTCCAACAACATGCCTTCAGTCAGCTCAATTTTGAGAAGTTTCGGGTTGATGTTATGGCGCTTTACTGCGGCATGAACGTAAGATACAAAATCAATTTGGCGAAATTGCTTGGCACTGACGTTTATTGATAGGGTTAGGTGTCGTGTAAATTCATCACTTTCCCATTTCTTGAGTTGGATGCAAGCTGTTTCCAGAACCCATTGTCCAATAGGTAGAATCAACCCCGTTTCTTCAGCAAGCGGTATGAATTTGTCGGGAAAAATCATATCGCACACAGGGTGTTTCCAGCGGATCAATGCCTCTACCCCTAATGGATGACCCGTGCTGTCTACCTGCATTTGGAAATGCAACTGGAATTCCTTGTTATCAAGTGCTTTGCGTAATTCACTTTGAAGTGTTGCGCGGGCATTAATGGAAACCTCCATCTGCGGATCATAAATGCATACGGTATTGCGGCCGCCTTCTTTGGCCTGATGCATAGCTATGTCTGTTTGTTTCATCAGATCATCAATTTCCTGTTTGTTTCCATTGAACAAAGTTGCACCAATGCTAGGTGTGCAGCGATATTTTCGGTCACCAAGTTGGTAAGGATGATTGAGTACATTAAGAATTCTATTGCAGACAGCTCTCATCTGATCATCAGACTCACTTTCTCGATTGCTTAAATTTTCCAATATCATCACGAACTCGTCACCGCCGAAGCGGGACAAAGTGTCACCCTCACGTAGACAGGATTTCAGGCGGTGCCCAACCTTTTGCAATAATTGGTCACCCATCTCATGTCCAAGTGTTTGATTGAGAGTCTTGAAATCATCCAGGTCTATGGACAATAGCGCACCCTGTCGACCGATTCTTGCACTTAAAGTCAATGCCTGTTTGAGGTGTTGAATAAGATAGAGACGATTAGGCAAGTTGGTGAGATGGTCATAGAATGCATGAGACTCGATCTTTTCTTCGGCTTTGTTTCGCTCAGTCAAATCGATCAGATATGCATAGGTAAATGTTAAATCGCCCAGTACCACACGTTTTGTTGAAATTAGCAAAGGAAACTCTGATCCGTCCTTGCGTAACCCAATTGTTTCTTTCATAGATTCATTAGAGTCACTCTGAATACACTCCCTAATCAGTTCATTAACTTGACCTCTGCATTGGGGAGAAATTTGGTTTGTCAAAGGTTGGCCAAACACCTCTGCAATTTCGTTGTAACCAAACATATTCAGATACACATTATTCACATCAAACGTATAGCCATCGCGACTTATCGACAAGCCGAAAGGTAATTGTTCGATATTGGTGCGTGATCTCAACTCACTTTCGCGTAAAACATATTCTGCGTGTTTGTGTTTGGATATGTCGCGCATGGAATTGAACACTACCAACTTGCTATCTACCTCAAGCGAAGAGTCGCTCATCAAGGATAAACCACGCATAGTCATGTTATGTCACTCCGTGACATACAATGTTCAGAAATTTCTTTTCACCGATTGCAAATGAAACATCTTCCTCGGTGATGTTGAATGCACAGAGCAATATTTGCTTTATCATCATGTCTCCTTAAAATAAATTCAGACATATGTTCGAAATGAGATTCCACTATTGTTAGTTAATGCACGGAATACTGTTCAATTTATTCCATTCCTGTGACTTTTAAACTTCAACTCATACAGTCATCATGCACTCCACCTCTTAGCCTCAAGTGACTAACAATCCAGTAGCGCCATAATGATCAAATCATTGCCTAATGCCTATAAGCTGATACTGATTGTGTTGTAAGACTTTTCTGACATTGGCGTAGATGTTCCCTATATTTCGTTGCAATGCCAACAGAAATTCGTGCTATGTCGTTGCATTAATAGGCAAACTAAATCACCCGCGCAAATTGGGTATATTCAGGACGTGGGCTGGCCGTATTAACACGCTCACTTGAAACGTGGTACCGTCAGGTTACGAAGGAACGCCTGCTATTCTGCTGTTGCTGGGCTTTAGCAATTACTTCAAACTTGAAATAGCAGGTGCTGAAGATTTCGGATAAGCCTTACTGACTCGAATATTTTGTGTTGCGCGGCATAGCAATCCAACTCTGCGGCACTGGCTCTGCGGCACTGGAATTTTTCATCATCTCCATAATGCGAATGGTTGTCATTCGAAATGATTACTTTGATATGCAGTTCCTCAATCAATTCTGGATCAGTATATTTCCCGACCATTTACCACTTTTTGAATCGCAGCAAAGATTATTTCCGGTTCACTGCCTTTGGTTATGTAGCCATTTGCGCCCGCCCGAATGGCATGCATTGCCAACTGCGAAATATTGTGCATACTTAGTACAAGGATGGGCAAGGCAGGTTTAATATTCTTTACGCGCCTGATCAGATCCACTCCACTTATACCACCCATATTCATGTCAAGCAGCAACAGGTCATAGTCTATTTCGCGTACAAGGTTTAACACCTGCTCACCACTGCTTGCTTCGCCGACACATTCAATATTCTGATGAAAATTGAGAACTTGCTTCAATCCATCGCGTACCCTGGAATGGTCATCAGCAATCAATAGACGAATCTTCATATTCTTCTGCTCAGCGATCGGTAGGCATGCAAATGGATACCTCCTTGCCTTTGCCCAGAGAATTGGCAATGCAGATCACATCGAAAGGGTACCTCACAGGCTAAAGGGTTCTATGAGATAGACTGATAATATCTCTTCGAACATCACCATTAGCATTCATGTTGCGTACAAGAGGAAAATATCCGCTCAATATGCATAATGGGAACCGCTTCACCTTGATGAGCAAAACAGGCGATAGCGAGACTGCCCCAGCCTGTTTGAGTTTCCGGCAACGAACACGACTGGTCATCACGAGCTACAATTGCATTCGGAACTGAGGATAGCTGTATTGCCCCGAGATTCATCAGCTGACCATGCTTCACCTTATAGCCGACGATTCCGACTAGGGTCGACGTTTCCGGTTTGACGCCCAGACAGGTTGCCATATCCATTACAGGTAACAGTCTCCCTTGCCAAGAAAGCACACTTCTGCAATGTCGGGGGGTATGAGGAACCTGATAAAGCTTTGGATCATGAATAATCTGCAGCAAAACCCTTGTACCTACAGCTGCCCGGAAGCCTTGGCCGAAATCCAGCAGCCAGGCATTGGGACGCAGGCCGGCTTTTTGTTCTGAAATCATCATATTTTCGCCAGCCGTTCTATATGCGCGGTAATCTGTTCAGCACCTGTAATGCAGGCCACGTTATCGCCAGCCAATTGAACCAGGCCAATGACTGGTGTATCCGGCAGGCGCATCGCGGGAGGCAATTCCTGCCGTATACCCAAAACTTCTTGTTTGGCAATGCTGATTTCGTCAAACAGTACGCCGATATATCCAGCGCCGGCGCTAAGCAAAATGCAAGCCCGACGTTCAGCCGGTATGCCGGAAAGCAGGGATAACTCCGGTGACAGACAGTAAACCGGCCAACCCTGGTTTTGGTAATTGATGCGTCCAACACTGAAAGGCTCGGCTTCGTGCGTATCAATATCGTATGTTGATTCCAGCGCGCCGATATCTCTTTGCGGAAATACGAACCAACGATCGGAAATTTTTAGAAGCGCCAACTTCAAATCCGCATCGGGCAATGAGGTCAGGAATTTAGTCATTATGCGGTAAGACTCGCTACCTGTTGCAACAAAGCGCTATCGCTGAACGGTTTGACAATATGGGCATTCACACCGGCCGCGTTGCTTAGCTGACGATGCTTCTCGGTGGAACGGGAAGTAATCATGATTACTGGGATGTGTTTGGTGCGTTCCGAATAACGCACGTGTGCAGTCAATTCCAGACCATTCATTCGCGGCATTTCCATATCGGACAGGATAATATCCGGCGTAAATTTCTCGAGTATGTTGACTGCGTCCAGACCATCATTGGCCGTGCGTACTTCATAAGCAGCATCTTTCAAGACCTGAACCATTGCACGACGTGCGGAAAGCGAGTCGTCCACCACCAGGATGCTCAGCCCCTTTTTCACGGTCTCTTCCATCGCACCGGCTGCAGATTCTGTTCTCTGTATGTCCAGCGCCTCATGAACCGGAACGTGCAGCAATTCAACCAGGTCGATAACCGGCGAAACGCTACCATCGCCCAAAATCACCGCGCCGATCACACCGTGCTTGCGCGGCACGAAACGACCGAAATTCTTCATTACCACTTCCCGGCTGTTCAGAATTTCCTGAACCAATACTGCGCGCACAGACCCGTCTTCCACGCGGGTCAACAACGCCGGCAAGCCCTGCCTCTCCTTGCTACGCCGTTCGTTCAGCATGGGCAGCATGGAATCAAGAGCGACCAGGCTATACATCATTTCGCCCTCGCGGAAGAACTGACGCGAATCGATCTCCATGATCTGCTCATGGGTGATATAACGAATATCTTCAATTCCACGGCTTGAAATCGCAAGTCGCTTTCCGGCCTGGCGCACAATCAGGGCGTGGGTAGACAATAATGTCGCGGGAAGGCGCAACTCTACAGCCAGTCCTTCACCATACCGTGAGTTCAGGGTCAGGGTTCCCTTCTTCTCCAGAACCTGGCTGTACACTACATCAAGGCCGACGCCGCGCCCCGATACCTGTGAAGTTTCCTCGCGAGTCGAAAATCCGGGTGCCAGAATCAACCTGGCAAGCTCTTCCTCTTTGTAAATGTGCTCGGGCTTGATCATCCCTTTTCGTTCTGCAATTTTCCGAATTGCCGCATAATCCAGTCCTGCACCATCATCTGCACAGCGCACGACAATGGAATTTCCTTCGCGCGCGAATGAAAGCTCGACCCGGCCTTTTTCAGGCTTTCCTGCATCGGCTCGCACCTTTGAGGATTCGATACCATGGTCCATCGCATTGCGCAGAATGTGCATCAAAGGATCAATCAGATCGTTAAGAACGTTACCATCGATACTCGTATTTTCGCCCTTGATTCTAAAATCAACAGGTTTGTCCAACAATCTCCCGGTCTGCCGAACTCCACGCTGCAACCGTGAAACTATGCTGCTAACCGTCACCATACGGGTACGTATCACCGCGTGCTGGTTGGCCATCTGCAGGCGGTGCTGTTCTTCCAGCAATTCCTGCAGGGTATTCAGCTGGCTCTCGACTGAGCCTGTCATTTCCTGCGCATCTGTCGTTGCCTCAATCAGCCGCCGGGTTACCGTGTGCAACTCGCTGTAATGCTCGAATTCCAGTGCATCCAGGTCATTGTCACTTCGCTTTATCGTCTGTTGGTGAGAAGTCACGTTGCGTATGTCCACCAGATTTTCCAGATCAGCAACCAATTGCTGAAGCAATGCATGCTGCTTGCGGATAATTTCTCCCTGACTGATGGATAGGCGCAAATTTTCCTGGATCTGGGAATTGGAAATCAGCGTTTCACCAGAAAGCCGCAACATTTCGTCAATGACGGTCGCCGGTACGCGCAAAGATTGGACCAGTTCCGATTTTGACACCGGTGACATTTTCTTCGACAGTTCCATATCACCATGATTTTCTTGAACTTCTGCTTGCGTAGCGTCGTTCATATCCTGTGCATTTTCATCGACACCGTCGCGGTCGATTCGGTTTGCATTGTCTAGCACCTCTTGCAGTACCCACAGCGCATCCTCGGGCGCACGGCCCATGCCCATCAGGAATTCGCTCATCGCCTCCAGACAATCCCCGGCGTTGACCAGCACACCAGCCAATCCCTTATTCGGCAGTTTTTTCGCCTCAATTAATGCAACCAGGATGTCTTCGAGATGATGGGTAAGGTTTGCGATACCAGGCACGCCCACGGTATTGGCCGCGCCTTTTAGCGTATGGGCGGAACGCATCGCAAGTTCTGCATCTTGCGTGTTTCCGTGCCCGCTGGTGATATGTTCAATAGCTGCAGTAAAAGCGCCTACCTGAACTGGCAATTCCTGCAACAGGCCATCTAGCAATTCCGGATTGACGTCTTCCGGCAGTTCCAGCGAAACGTCTTCCGAAGTGGCGTGAACCTGGCGAGCCTCTTCCTGCACCTTACTTTCATTCAGTTGAACATTGACCAACGACTCTATCCACGATGTGACCGCTTCTGGTGTAATGGGAATCAGCCAAGCATTGTCGGCCAGCAATCCAACCAACCGGTTTACTGCATCTTCATCGTTCGGATTGGCCAGATAACCGGCAAGTCGCTCCGGCAATTGCAACAAAAGTCTCTCATGTCCATATGTCAGCCCTGCACCAAGAATTGACAATTGCTGGACCAGTTTGTCAATGAAACTCGCCAGTGCGCTTAGGCCGACGGATTCGACCGTAAACTTCAACCGTCCCATGAAATCGATGTAATTGCCCAACGCTGCCAATCGTTCTTCATCGGTTCCATGCACAGCCGGGGCGAGATCGGTACTGAACTGCTCGCTCATTTCCGCCAGCTCAGATGCAAGTACGGCGATCATTTCACGTTCTACCTGCTGCGTTCCAGACGCTGTTAACGGATTTGACATCACATTACTTTCATCCATAGGCACACTGTTTTCATCCAACTGTGCCATCTTACCCATCAGCAATTGCAGTAATTCGCTGCCTAGCTCCGCAGATGCCGCAATCGGCCAGACCATGGAAAGATTCTGCTGAAAGGCGGTACTTGACTCCCTGTCGGCGCGGTTTGCTAGGTAACCAAACAGCAGCATCGGCCACCCTTCCAGCAAAGCGCATTCGTCGGATGTAAGCGTATTTTCCTGACTTTGCAATATCGTCAGGTTGGATTCGACCAGTTCGCATACCGACTTCAATCCGGCCAGCTCGGCGTTCTGAGCCATTTGACCGATGTCCTGAACCAGTTTGGCATATTGCTGCAACATGGTTACGGCCGCACTGGTGCTTTCTGTTGCGGCGGTCAGCGGCATCAACGCCATCAGCCCGTCGATCGCCTCAACCGCTTGCATTTCGAACAGATGCAGTTTTTCCTCAAACATATCCATTTGGTTTGCCTAGCCCGGTAAATGTTGTCGAAATCAAGTCGGCAGTTTGAAAACGCGAACCGTCATCAGAAGCTGTTTGGCATATTCCACCAGACTGTTGGTATGGCCTGACTGCTCGTTCAACTGATTACTGGTGTTCTGGCTGCTTGTTTTAAGCATTTCCGCGTGTTGAACCAGTTCCTGTCCAGCCTTCGCTTGTTCCGATGATCGAGTCGCAATCTGTTTTACCGAAGCCACCAGATCGGCAGTGGTCTGCTGCGTTAATTGCATCTGCTGACCCGCCTGTTCTGCCAGATGGCTGCCCTCTACAATCTGGGTAATGGCATCGTTCATGGTATTCACCGTGTCCGATGTTTCCACCTGGATATTGTTTACCAGAGCAGCAATCTGCTGAGTTGCCTGACGGGAGTTTTCAGCCAGCCGCTGCACCTCGTCCGCCACAACCGCAAATCCGCGGCCTGCTTCACCCGCAGAAGCCGCATGCATACTTGCGTTCAGCGCCAGGATGTGAGTACGCTCGGCAATCACATTAATCAGGTTAACCGCACCGGAAATTTCCTGTGAACGTTCACCCAGTCGTTTAATACGCTTTTCAGTTTCGCGTATAACATCTCGGGTGCTATTAATGCCGTTGACCGTATTGTTAACTGAGGAAAGCGCCATCTGAGTGGTCCTGATCGCGTTATCCGCTGCACTATTGCATTGCTGCGCCAGGTTGGCGATCTCGTTCAGCGATTGCGCGGCGGCAGACAGTGTTTGCGCAGCACGTTCGACCTCGACCCGGTCGTCTGCCGAAGCGCGCACCATGCTTTCTGCTTGCTGTTGCACCTTCAAAGATGCCGAAGTTACTTCCGCCGAAATGTTCGATACCTCCTGCAACACTTTGGAAGTTTCGCTGGAGAGCAGGTTAAGCGCATCAGACACCGCACCCGTCACGTCTTCGGATACCGGCACTTTCACGGTCAAATCCTTTTTCGAAAGTTGTGCCACGGACCTAAGCAGCGTAATAACTGATTCGTTGAGTTTTTCGTTATCGCGCTGAATTTGAGCCAGCGTGGCAACACGATTGTCGAGCAATTCGTTAAATGCTCCAGCCAACTCGCCTAGTTCATCCCGTGTCTTGATCTGCGCGCGAGCCTCAAAGTCACCTTCATTGATCCTGGTCACCGTACCCTGGAACGACGCCAGATTACGGATGATGCCGCGGGCAATAAAGTAGCCCAGCAAAGCCAGAAGCGGTATTGCCAGAGAAATGGTAATAACCGCAAAGAGCGACGAAGAGTTTGCATTCGCGTTCAGTTGCGTCTTGGTTAGATTCGCCTGTTGGGTAGCGGTATTACCAAGAATTTCCACCTGGTTGGTCAGAGCAGCCGTAAAAGGTCGATCCATGCCCCGTACCAGTTTATCCACTTCCTGGCCGGCCGTCGGGTGCGCAGGATTGTAATGGCTCAGCGCATCCATATACCTTTGATGCAGATCGTTGTGCAGTTTGAGCAGATTATCGATAGCATTTTGACTTACGATGTCGGTCAATCCCGATTTCTGGGACAGCTTGCCTGCATCTTTCAGAAGCTGATCCACGTCTGCGTTACGTTGTTCAAACGCGTCGTGGTGATGCTTGTAGAGTCCATCATCGTTGCCGCGCAGCAAAGTATCCTTCCATTCCTGAACCTGGCTCTGAAACTTGGAACGTGCGCTGGTCATGATCTGCACCATATCGAGCATGGCTGCATCGCTGTTAACCGCTTCTGTTGACCTCTTCGAAAGCGAATAGATATTACCGGTAGTAACGCCGCCCACAACCGCGAGAAACAGAACGGCTGCCACGGACATGACCGTAATTTTTGCACGAATAGAGGTAAAGCTAAATTGTTTTGTAGTTGCCATCATGTAACTCCTAGGTTCAAATTATTCGTTCAATACCGCGTTATCTTGGTATTGCAGTGCTGAGCTGTTGCATACTTCTCCGAAGAATGACAGGTGGTCAAACTCCAGCCAGATATTTTCGTTCTGTACATATGCGGTCGGCACATGCTTTTCCAATGCATCGGGAAGCGGCGGTAAAGTGGGCAAAGGACGCAGATCAGAAAGTGCAACGGGATAATCGTCGATAACGACACCGACCGCCTGTGTGTCCTGTCCGAACACCTGTACCCTTGTTGCTACTCCTGTTGATCGTGGCGCGATTCCCAGCAATACACGCAACTCATACAATGGCACCAAATTACCGCGCAAGTTGATTAGTCCCAGGAACCCAGGAGGCGCACCAGGTAACATGGCAATCTGGGGTGTTGCCATGATCTCGCTGCCCGTGTTCGGATTAATCAGCAATCCCAGTTCGCCAACACGGAATCCGTAGCGAGCAAACTTTTCCTTTTGCACGTCACTAGATACTGCCATGTGCGCGCCTTCGGGCGGTTCGAATTGCGCAAGGGCGGCACCGGGCAACTTCCAGTCAGTTGCTTCTGCGGATTCCTCGGATACCTGACGAACTTCAGACTGTCTCATAGCATGGGCTCGCGTTACTCAGGCCAGACTCTTCAACGGTTCGATAATCTGGTCTGCAGTAAAAGGCTTGGCTACATGCCCCTTGGCTCCTTGCAATTCGCCCCAGACCTTATCGGTCTTCTGTCCCTTGCTAGTGACGAACACAACGGGAATAGACTTTGTATCGCCATTTTGCGCCAATTGGCGGCATGCTTCATATCCGTCCATATCCGGCATCACCACATCCATGAATATGATCGACGGCTTTTCGGATTTCGCCTTCGCAATCGCTTCTGCACCATTAGTTGCAGTGATAACCAGACAGCCTGCATCAGTGAGCACCGTCTTGATGTTCGCCAGATCCGCTGCGGAATCGTCAACTACCAGAACTTTCTTTGCCATTTCAATTCTCCTTAGTTTGTAAAATTACGTGAACTACGCCTGCTACAGCATTGATCAATTCAACTGGCGTCAAAGCAATTGAATAATTCAATTCTTCATTTATGACTTCTAGGTTTGTGCCATGACGCTCATATACTTTTCTACGGTTTCGCGGAACATGCCATAGTCGACCGGCTTGGTCAGATAGGCACTGCAACCAGCCAACGAGCCCCGTACCCGATCAAACGGCGACGACTTACTGGTCAGCATGATCACCGGCGTGTGTCTGGTATAAGTGCTCTTGCGAATTTGCTTGCAAATCTGGTAACCATCAGTTCCAGGCAGTATCACGTCGAGAAAAATGATGTCGTATTTGTGCCTTTCAAGCAGTTTGATTGCTGCTTCTCCGGTATCTGCAATTTCGGACTGAATATTGAAATTGCGCAGCTCGAGTTCAAGTTGCCTGGTTACCGTCGGACTATCGTCGACCACCAATGCACGCAATGCTTCCCCTGTCGTCATTACCGCTGGAGCCCTATGTGACAGTGTAGGTTTTTCCCAGACCTGTGCAGAATCCCGCAACTGCTTGGCAATCTTGTCCAGTAAAACCAGCAATTTTGCCGGGCCAAACGGGCGCTGCAGGTAATGCTGATCAAAATCAGCGGGGGGTTCTTTGGTATAACTTACCAATACAGGCGGATTAGGCTTTACCGCCATAACGCTCCACTGAATCATGGCCTCAGGAGCTTCCGTATTCAGTATCATGATATTGCAGTCACCCGGAATATTTCCGCCAGCATACGCAAGGTAACTATCCTGTGTGCGGGAGGATGTCAGGATGGCCACGCTCTTGAGAACGTTGAATTCCATATCCGTAAGCCCAAGTGCACCAACTATCCATTTGCTTTTTCCTGTTTGTTCCATAATGACCGCCCATTCCTCATCGTTTCAGAATATTCTTGAGGCATGATTCATTGCCTCATCTGATGGAAAATTCAACGGTGCCATAATGCTCAAATCATTACCCGATTCCTATAAGCCAATTCTGATTGTGTTGTAAGATTTTTCTGACAATGACGTCGTTGATCCCCACATGCATTGCAGCGACAATCGATAAATATCGCGCTATATCGTTGTAAAACATGACAAGCCAAGTAATCAACGCTTTTTGTGTACATCCAGGATGTCGACGCGAAGTGCAGGAGGTGCAGGGTTCTGGGACTTTTGGGAATATCCGGCAGGACAATTGCAATGAAATTCGGACAAACTCAACTCATGACTGCAATGAAGAAAATGAAGCTGTCTTGATGAGCCATACCAGTCTGATTCTCCCGGATCCGGGTTCAGGAATAGTAGCCATAATGAGCCTGATGATCCGTCTGGGTGAATATGCTCACTTGAGGATAGATACGGGCGCGCCACAAAGGGAAATACCTGTGGCTGCTGTTTCAGGAAATTAATTGTTACTTCAGATCAAGAATATCTGATAATGCGCCATTGAATCAGGAGTAATTGGATAAACCTGTC
>JAJDNO010000033.1 GCA_022340615.1 Gallionella sp.
CTGGCCAACACCGCGGCCGAAGTTCTGGTGGAGCTGAAGCCGCCGCCGCAAAAGTTGTTTGACGATTCGGTACCGGTGAACGGGCATGCCAATTATCTGCGCTTCCGACTTTCTCCCAACACCGCCGTCGCCCTCGCAGCACGCGTCAAACGTGCGGGCAAGGAATTTGTCGGCGACCAGCGCGAACTCTACCTGCTGGATGAGCAGTCGGGAGTTGAATCGCCCTACGAGCGGCTGCTGAGCGATGCCATCGCCGGAAACGGCGCGCTGTTCACCCGCGAAGAGGCGGTCGAAGCCGCCTGGGCAGTGGTCGAGCCGGTGCTTGACAGCCATGCTCCCATTCATACCTACAAGCCCGGCAGCTGGGGGCCGAAACAGGCCGACGCGCTGATTGCGCGGGATGGCAGCTGGCACAACCCGAAACTGACGGAGCAGAAAAAATGAATGCTACGCAACAACTGCACGAGCTCGGCCAGAGTCTCTGGCTCGACAACATCACGCGGGGACTGCTGACCAGCGGCACGCTGGAACGTTATATTCGCGAACTGTCCGTGACGGGACTCACCTCCAATCCGACGATATTCGAGCATGCGATCGGCAACAGCAATTTCTACGACGAAGCAATCCGGGAGAAATCGCGATCCGGGAAATCGGGCGAGTCGCTGTTCTTCGAACTTGCGCTGGAAGATTTGACTCAAGCCGCCGATCTCTTTCGTCCGGTTCATGATGCCACAGGCGGTATCGACGGCTGGGTCTCCCTGGAGGTATCGCCCCTGCTCGCCGACGACACCGCAGCAACGATCAAGGCGGCTGCCGAGCTTCATGCGCGTGCGCAACGCCCCAATCTTTTCATCAAGATTCCGGGAACACGCGCAGGTATTCCGGCGATTGAAGAATCCATTTTTGCCGGCGTACCGGTGAATGTCACGCTGCTGTTCTCCCGCGAGCAATATGTTGCGGCGGCCGAAGCATACATGCGCGGCATCGAGCGGCGCATGGCAGCCGGACTAGATTTGAAAGTATCTTCTGTCGCGTCGCTGTTCGTCAGTCGCTGGGATGTTGCGGTCAAGGACAAAGCGCCGGAAGATCTGCGCAACCGCCTCGGGATTGCCATCGCCATGCGCACTTACACAGCCTATCGCGACCTGCTGGCTTCACCGCGCTGGAAGAAACTGGCCGCGTCCGGAGCGCTGCCGCAACGCCTGCTGTGGGCCAGCACAGGAACCAAGGATCCGGCTGCCTCGGACACGCTTTATCTCGAGGCGCTCGCTGCACCGGATACGATCAACACCATTCCCGAGAAGACGCTGCTCGCCTTCGCCGACCATGGCAAGGCGCAGCATATCCTTCCCGAGGAGGACGATGAGGCCGAAGCACTGCTTGTCGAGTTCGTGCGGGCCGGTATCGATCACGCAGCGTTTGCGATCGAGCTGCAACGCGAGGGCGCGCTCGCATTTGCAAAATCATGGAGCGACCTGATGGATTGCATTGCGTCAAAAAGCGCAGCGCTTGCGCAGAACCATCCCGGCTGAAAATGACTTTTCCGCTATGCCTGTTCAGTTGAAGTTTCTCTGGGAATATATTCGGAAGGTCGGGAAAGTTGCGGTCGAAGCGGACGGTGCCTTGGCAAATATCATGCCGAACATTGCAAAGCACTTTGTCCACGCGCAGGTGCGGCACTTCAATTTCTCGCGCTAGAATGCCGCATGGAAATGGCCCGGGCGACCCACCCGGCCCATAGCGCCTGGCGCAAGAGACTTGAAGTTGCACGCATCTTCTATCGGCATTGAAGGAAACACCATGAGCGAGCAAACGCGAAACATCCACCCCAAGGAACAACTTTTTTGGCCCGACATGGCGGGTTTCGATTCCCTGGCCGAACTTGCCCTGGACATGCGCTCGTCGTGGGATCACGTCACCGACCAGGTGTGGCGGCAGATTGATCCTGTGCTGTGGGATATCACGCATAACCCATGGGTCGTCGTGCAGACGGTCTCACGGGATAAACTCAAGCAGGTTTTAGCCGACCCTGCATTCCGCAAAAAAGTTGATGGTCTGGTGCAAGCCAGGCGGGATGCGGCAGATGCACCGGCATGGTTTCAACATAACCATTCCCAATCGCCATTGAGTTGTGTCGCGTATTTCAGCATGGAATACATGCTGAGCGAAGCGTTGCCAATTTACTCGGGTGGGCTGGGCAACGTGGCCGGTGATCAGCTCAAGGCCGCCAGCGATCTGGGTGTGCCAGTGATCGGTGTCGGACTGCTCTACCAGCAAGGCTATTTCAGACAGGTGATAGATAACGATGGCGCGCAGCAGGCACTCTTTCCATTTAACGACCCGGGGCAGTTGCCGGTAACGCCGTTGCGCAAACCGGATGGGGAGTGGCTGAGGCTCGAGATCGCCTTGCCCGGGTACTCGGTCTGGCTGCGCGCCTGGCAGGTTCAGGTCGGTCGCGTGAAGCTGTACTTGCTGGACAGCAACGACGCAGCGAATTATCCCGCGCATCGCGGCATTACCAGCGAGCTATACGGCGGCGGGCCGGAGCTGCGCCTCAAACAGGAAATGCTGCTTGGGATAGGCGGATGGCGCTTGCTCGCTGCGCTCGGCATCAAGCCGGAAGTCTGCCACTTGAATGAAGGGCATGCTGCATTCGCGGTGCTGGAACGCGCGCGAAGCTTCATGGAGGAAACAGGCCTATCTTTCGAGGTCGCGCTTGCCGTCACCCGTGCAGGCAACCTCTTCACGACGCATACCGCAGTGGCTGCCGGTTTCGATCGTTTTTCTCCGGCACTCATCGAGCAATACCTGGCTGGTTATGCACGTACGCTGCTCGGTATAACGCTCCAGGATTTGCTGAACCTGGGACGTCAGAACCCGAACGATATATCGGAACCATTTAACATGGCTTATCTGGCGATTCGGGGAAGCGGGGCGGTCAATGGTGTGAGCCAATTGCATGGCCGGGTGAGCCGCTACATATTCGAGCCGCTCTTTCCGCATTGGCCACATGAAGAAGTTCCGGTCGGACATGTGACCAACGGCGTCCATATGCCGACCTGGGATTCTGCGCCGGCAGATGATATCTGGACGGAGGCATGCGGCAAGGATCGCTGGCTGGGGACAGCGGAGAGCCTGACGCAGAGTATCCGCAAAATCCCGGACGCCAAACTCTGGCAATTCCGCACTGCCACCAGCGAGTCTCTTGTCGAGTACGCGCGCGAACGATTATCGCGGCAACTTACCCTTTCGGGCGCATCCCGCGAGAAGATCGACGCTGCGAAACATTTGTTCGACCCCAATGTATTGACGCTGGGATTTGCGCGCCGTTTTGCAAGCTACAAGCGCCCTAATTTATTGTTGCATGACCCGGCAAGATTGCTGCGTCTGTTGACCGATCCGCAGCGCCCGGTGCAACTGATCATGGCCGGCAAGGCACATCCTGCGGATCTTGCAGGCCAGGCCCTGATAAAGGAATGGATACATTTCGTGCGGCAACCCGAGGTGCGCCCCCACGTAATCTTCCTCAGCGACTACGACATGGATTTGACCGAGAAACTGGTGCAGGGGGTGGATGTCTGGCTCAATACGCCGCGCCGCCCCTGGGAAGCGTGTGGTACCAGCGGCATGAAGGTGCTGGTCAACGGCGGCATCAACCTGTCTGAGCTGGATGGCTGGTGGGCGGAAGCGTATACGCCGGAAGTTGGCTGGGCACTGGGCGATGGTCAGGAACACGGCGATGATCCAGCATGGGACGCTCGTGATGCCGAGGCACTGTATGACTTGCTTGAACGCGAGGTGATACCGGAATTCTATACGCGCGATGAACAAGGAATTCCCGCTGCCTGGGTAAACCGTATGCGGGAAAGCATGGCGCAATTGACGCCGCGTTTTTCCACTAACCGCGCAGTGTGCGAATACACCGAGCAACATTACCTGCCGGCCGCATCTGCCTATCTTGCGCGTGCAGCCGATAACGGCAGGTTCGGCGTGGATATGATCAACTGGAGTCGCGAGATTGAACAAAAATGGAAAGCACTGCGCTTCGGCGAAGTGAAGGTTGAAACCGATGGCGAGAGGCATGTATTCGAGGTCCAGATATATCTCGATGACCTCGATCCGGAAGCGGTGCTGGTCGAGCTTTACGCCAATGGCATCAATGGCGCCACCCCGGAGCGAGTCGAGATGAAGCGTGTTCGGCAACTGGTGGGCGCATTAAACGGCTACGCCTGTCGCGCCGAGGTGCCTGCAACACGCCCGGCATCGGACTATACGGCACGGCTTGTCCCGCACTGCGGGGGAGTATCCGTTCCGCTCGAAGCAGCCCGGATTTTGTGGCAGCGATGATGCATGCGAACCTGAATACGCGTTGGCGCTGTTTCGAAGATTGCGTGTCAGTTGTTTTCAATCAATATCAAGGGGATGAACTATGAAAATTGCTTTTCACGGCGCCGATCGCGGGGTCACCGGCTCCTGTCATCTTGTGAGCTGCGCCGGCAAGCAGATATTGATCGATTGCGGAATGTACCAGGGCGGCCGCGAGCTTGATGAAGAGAACAGCGAGCCTTTCGGTTTTGATGCCAGACAGATCGATTTCGTGCTGCTCACCCATGCGCACCTGGACCATTGCGGACGCCTGCCGCTGCTGGCCAAGCGCGGATTCCGCGGTGAGATCATCACCACCTCGGCCACGCGCGAACTGGCCCGTCTGGTGATGGTGGACTCTGCGCATCTCCAGGAGGAAGAAGTGGAGCATCGAAGGCACCGATCCGCACACCACCGCAAACATCAGCATGCTGCAGCACCGCTTTATTCAATTGTGGATGCATTTCTGGCGCTGGATTATTTTGGCCGTGTCGCGGAATACGGTCAGCCTGTACAGCTTGCGCCGGGCATACGTGCCACATTCATTGACGCCGGCCACATCCTTGGGTCGGCCTGCCTTTATCTTGAACTGGAAGAAGACGGCCGGCAGCGCAGCGTGCTGTTTTCAGGCGATCTCGGCAACAGCGGCCGCCCGCTGCTGCGCAGTCCCGCGCGGCCGCCCAAAGCCGATGTTGTCGTGATGGAAACTACTTATGGCGATCGCTTGCATAAACCCTTCCAGCCATCCGTAGAGGAACTGTATGAAACGATTAACGATACCTTCAAGCGGGGCGGCAATGTGATCATTCCGACCTTTGCGTTGGAACGTGCGCAGGAGCTTCTGTATTTCCTGCACGAAGGTGTCGAGAAAAACCTGCTGCCTCGTTCAACCCAGGTGTTTCTGGATTCGCCCATGGCGATATCGGCCACCGAAATATTCGAACGCCACCCTGAATGCTACGAACCGGAAACCGCCGAACTGTTTCGCGAGGGGCGCGACCCATTTCATTTGCCGGGGCTGCATTTCACCCGCGAAACGGCGGCATCGATCGCGATCAACAATATCGGCGGTGGCGCGGTGATCATGGCCGGTTCGGGCATGTGCACCGGCGGGCGGATCCGGCACCATCTGCAGAACAATATTTCGCGCGAGGAATGCAGTATCTTGTTTGTAGGTTACGCGGCATCGGGCACCCTTGCGCGACAGGTTATCGATGGCGCAAAGGAAGTCAGAATCTACGGGGAAAAGTCAGTCGTGCGCGCAAAGATCCACACCATCAACGGATTTTCGGCACATGCCGACCAGGCTGAACTGCTCGCGTGGCACAGGCAGACCGGGAATCCAGAACGCACTTTTCTAGTCCATGGCGAAGAAGAAGTCATGCGTCAGTTTGCAACCCGCCTTGAAGGAACTGAAATTGTCATGCCCGCCTTGAATGAGACATTCAATATCTGAGCCATGGGCAAGGCGCCAGTCTTGAATGACGGCGCGAGCCCAGGGATGGATGCGATTTTTCAGCAGGGGGATGGGGCAATGAGATAAAAATGGAGCCAGTCTTTTGGAATAGCTTCCCGATGTTTTTGTAAACGAGCGCAGGATGGCCTAACATGGGAAATGTTACGACGAGCTTGTTGCCGGAGCATATCCGATGCGAGCCAGACTGGCGGCAGAATCAATCAAGCGCCATGAATCAGTTGGCACCATCGTCGCTTCGTCCCGCTGCAGTTCCTGAGCGGAAGCGCAGCTGGTGCTTGATCCTTGCAACTTGCTTGCCATGGATATGGAATACCTTGCCGGTGCAACCCTGGCCGGCATCGCGATCGGCGCCGGGGAGCCGCTGATGCCCGCCTCCCGTTCCGATCCACCTGCCGCCCGCCAGATCTTGTCCGCCATTGCAGTGTTGTTGCGCCAGTACCGGGACAGTGAAGGCGTATCGGCCATTGCCACATCTATACAGGAGAAAATCATGACTATTGCAGACGAACTCCAGGCCACCATCGAACAGATGGTGCAACCCGGCAAGGGTATTCTCGCCGCCGACGAAAGCCAGCCCACCATCGCCAAACGCTTTGCGGCTATCAAGGTTGAATCCACCGAGGAGAATCACCGCGCCTACCGCTCCCTGCTGTTTACGACCCCAGGGATTGAGGACTTTATCAGCGGAGTGATCCAGTTCGAGGAAACCCTGGCACAGACCAGCGATGACGGTACCCTTTTGCCCGAAGTGCTTGCAAGTCGCGGCATCGTTCCAGGGATCAAGGTGGACAAGGGCAAGGGGCCACTGGCCCTGTCTCCCGGCGATCTGATCACCTATGGACTGGACGGCCTGGGTGAACGTTTGCAGCAATATAAAAGCCAGGGCGCGCGTTTCGCCAAGTGGCGCGAGGTCTACCAGATAAGCGAACACAATCCCACGTATCTTGGCCTTAGCGCCAACGCCGAGATGCTGGCGCGCTATGCGGCGGTCTGCCAGGAACAGGGCATTGTGCCCATTGTCGAGCCGGAGGTGCTGATCGATGGTGATCACAGCATGGCACGTTGCGCCGAGGTAACCGAAGCGGTGCAGAAGGAGATTTTTCATGCCCTGCACCGACATCACGTGGTGCTCGAACATATCATCCTCAAGCCCAACATGGTGTTGCCGGGCAAGGCTCATCCGGCCAAATCCAGCGCCGACGAGATCGCCGCCGCGACCCTGCGTGTATTCCGGCGCACCGTGCCGGCAGCGGTGCCGAGCATCAACTTTCTTTCCGGAGGCCTGAGCCCGGAACAGGCGACGGCCAACCTTAACGCCATGAATGCCGGTTTTTCCGATGCGCCCTGGCTGCTTTCATTTTCCTATGGCCGCGCCCTGCAACAGCCGGTGTTGCAAGCCTGGCAGGGCAAGCCGGGGAACGTTGCCTCCGCCCAGCAGGCCCTGCTGAAACGGGCACGATTGAATGGCGCCGCACAGCGGGGTGAATATCAGGCAAGCATGGAAAATGCTGCGTGAGTGAAATTCATTTATTCCATAATCATCATGGAAGGATAGTCGCATGAACGAAGCAGCCGACGGCAAGATGGGCTTGTGGGGAGCTGTTTCCATCGGCGTCGGCGGCATGGTCGGCGGAGGGATTTTTGCGGTGCTGGGGCTGGCGGTGCAACTGGCGCACGGCGGCACGCCGGCGGCTTTTGCGCTGGCGGGCATGGTGGCGCTGCTGACGGCGTATTCGTACGCAAAGCTTTCCGTCGCCTATCCGAGTCGCGGCGGCACGGTTGCCTTTCTCGACCGCACGTTCGGCGCCGGGATGTTCACCGGCAGCCTGAATGTTTTGCTGTGGCTGAGTTACGTGGTGATGCTGTCGCTGTATGCGTTCGCTTTCGGCAGTTACGGCGCGACGTTTCTGCCGCAGGACTGGCAGGGAATAGGCAAACACGCGCTGATCAGTCTCGCCGTGGTTGCGCTTGCAGGCATGAATCTGCTCAATGCCGGGTTGATCGGAAAAGCGGAGATCTGGATCGTCGGATTTAAGCTGGCAATCCTGCTGTTATTCGTCGGCGTCGGCGTTTCCAGCATCAGCGCCTCCCGGATCGCGACAGGCTCGTGGGCGCCGCCGCTGCAACTGGCTGCAGGCGGGATGATCATTTTCCTCGCTTACGAAGGTTTCGAGCTGATTGCCAATACGGCCAACGATGTGCGTGACGTGGCAAAGACGCTGCCGCGCGCATACTACACTTCGGTCGGGTTTGTGATCGCACTCTATGTGCTGGTGGCTCTCGTCACGGTGGGCAATCTCCCGGTGGACAAGATCGTGGCGGCCAAGGATTATGCCCTGGCGGAAGCAGCCCGGCCATTTCTCGGCCAGGCCGGCTTCACCCTGATCGCAATTGCGGCGATGTTGTCCACCGCATCCGCAATCAACGCCACGCTCTACGGTGCGGCGCGCCTGAGCTACTGCATCGCGCGCGACGGCGAACTGCCGGCGATGCTGGAGCGCAAAGTGTGGGGTCAACCGGTGGAAGGGCTGTTTATCAGTGCCGGGCTGACGCTGTTCGTGGCCAACGTCTTCGACCTGACGAGCATCGCGACGCTGGGCAGCGCCGGGTTCCTGTTGATCTTCGCAGCAGTAAATAGCGCCAACGCGCGCCATGCGCCGCACACACATAGCCGCGGCTGGATATCGTCTGCCGGTGCGGTCGCCTGTCTGCTTGCCTTGGGTGCGCTGGTCTGGCAGACGGCGATGACCGCGCCGGCCAAGTTGTGGGTGCTTGCGGTGATGCTTTCCCTGGCGGTGCTGATCGAGGGCGCTTTCCGGCTGGCGAAACGGGAGATCCGCTTGCATGAATAGACAGGCTAGCCGGCAGCAGAGTGGTCCGCCATTGGTGCTCACAATCAACGGCGGCTCGTCGAGCATCAAGTTCGCGCTGTTCGAGACCGGGAATACGCTCAAGCGGGTTCTCGAGGGCAGCATCGAGCGGATCGGTCTGCCGGACGCCCGCTTGCGGGTCAAGAGCGTGAACCCCGCAGACGGTTTTTCGCGACCGGTGAAAGCACCCGACCACACTGTCGCGGTGGAAGTGCTGATGGACTGGATCGAGGAACGCGGCGATCAGGAGGTATTGGCCGCGGTGGGACACCGCGTGGTGCATGGCGGACCGAAATATAGCGAACCGCAACGTATCACTGCGGAAATGATGGCGGAGTTGCGCCGGCTCAGCCCGTTCGATCCGGAGCATCTGCCGGAGGAGATCCTGCTGGCCGAAGCGTTTCAGAGCCGCTTTCCGGACCTGGATCAGGTGGCGTGTTTCGACACGGCTTTTCATCATGACCTCCCCCGCGTTGCGCAACTGCTGACCATCCCGCGCCGCTATGAGGCGCAGGGCATACGACGCTACGGGTTTCACGGTTTGTCATACGAATTCCTGATGGGGGAACTCGGCCGCAACGGCGATCCGGCTGCAACAAGGGGACGCGTGATCCTCGCACACCTCGGCAATGGCGCTAGCCTGGCGGCGGTGCGCGCCGGCAGGAGCATCGACACCAGCATGGGCTTCACCCCGGCCGCTGGCGTGACCATGAGCACCCGCTCGGGCGATCTTGATCCAGGGCTGGTCTGGTATCTGGCGCGCAGCGAAAAAATGAGCGCAATACAATTCAACGAGATGGTCAATTTTCAATCCGGGCTGCTGGGCATATCCGAGACCAGTTCCGACATGCGCGACCTGCTTGAGTGTGAGGCGCATGACGTGCGCGCCGCTGAGGCGGTCGCGTCGTTCTGCTACCAGATCAAGAAACGGATAGGCTCATATGCCGCTGCGCTGGGAGGACTGGACACGCTGGTGTTTTCCGGCGGGATCGGGGAAAACGCGCCCGTAATCCGAGCGCGAATCTGCGAGGGCCTGGAGTTTCTGGGAATCGAGATCGGCGTAAAACAAAACGCGGCAAATGAGGCGGTGATCTCCGCGTCGTCCAGCCGCGTTGCCGTTCGCGTTATTCATACGGACGAGGAACAGATGATAGCCAGGACGGTCTGTCGTGTACTTGATATTGACGAAAAAGAGAAGGAGCGCTGAAACATGAGGAACAACACACTTTCCGCGGAACTGCTGGACAAGATAGACGCTTACTGGCGCGCCGCCAACTATCTGTCGGTCGGCCAGATTTTTCTCTATGACAATCCGCTGCTCAAACGTCCGCTGACGCTCGCCGACGTGAAGAAGATGCTGCTCGGGCACTGGGGCACAACGCCGGGGCAGAACTTCATCTACGCGCACCTGAACCGGGTCATCAAGAAGTACGACCTCGACATGATCTACGTTTCCGGCCCCGGGCACGGCGGTCCGGCAGTGGTGGGCAACACCTACCTCGAGGGCACTTACAGCGAAATCTACCCGAACATCAGCCAGGATGAAGCTGGGCTACAGAAACTGTTTCTGCAGTTTTCGTTCCCCGGCGGCATTCCGAGCCACGCCTCGCCCGAGTGCCCAGGCTCTATCCACGAGGGCGGCGAACTGGGTTATTCGCTCAGCCATTCCTTCGGTGCGGTATTCGACAATCCCGACCTGGTCGTTGCCTGTGTCGTCGGCGACGGCGAGGCGGAAACCGGACCGCTGGCCACGGCATGGCATTCCAACAAGTTTCTCGATCCGGCCACCGATGGCGCGGTGCTGCCGATACTGCATCTGAACGGCTACAAGATTTCCAATCCGACCATACTCGCCCGGATCGAACACGATGAACTGGAACAGTTGTTGCGCGGCTATGGCTGGACGCCCATCTTTGTCGAAGGACACGACCCCGCGCTGATGCATGAGGCGATGGCCACCGCCCTCGACACCGCGGTGGAGCAGATCAAAAAGATCCAGAAGGAAGCGCGCAGCGGCAAAAGCAATGCACGGCCGCGCTGGCCGATGATCGTGCTGAATTCGCCCAAGGGCTGGACCGGCCCGAAAGTGGTCGACGGGCTGCCGGTCGAAGGCACCTTCCGCGCGCACCAGGTGCCGCTCCACCCGGACAAGAAACCCGAGCACCTCAAGCTGCTGGAAGACTGGCTGATGAGCTACCGCCCGCATGAACTGTTCGACGAGCAGGGCAGGCTGATCGCGGAACTGGCCGAACTTGCTCCCGAGGGCGAACGGCGCATGGGCGCGAATCCGCAAGCCAACGGCGGCATGCTGCTGCGCGACCTGCGCATGCCGGATTTTCGCGACTATGCGGCCGACGTGCCGATGCCGGGGACGCCCGGGATCGGCGACACGCACCAGCTCGGCCCGTTCCTGCGCGATGTCGCCAGGTTGAACAGCGAGCAGCGCAATTTCCGCGTGTTCGGTCCGGACGAGACGCTGTCCAACGGACTGGAGGCGCTGTTCCAGGTGACCAATCGCCAATGGGAAGGCGCGACCGTGCCGAACGACGAATTCCTCGCGCCCAGCGGGCGCGTGATGGAAATGCTCAGCGAACACCAGAGCGAAGGCTGGCTGGAAGGCTATCTGCTGACCGGGCGGCACGGGCTGTTCAACTGTTACGAGGCGTTCATCCACATCATCGACTCGATGTTCAACCAGCATGCGAAGTGGCTGAAGGTCACCGCGCACCTGCCGTGGCGGCGCAAGATCGCGTCGCTGAACTACTTGCTCGCTTCGCACGTGTGGCGCCAGGATCACAACGGCTTCACACACCAGGATCCAGGCTTCATCGACCATGTGGTAAACAAGAAAGCCGAGGTAGTGCGGGTGTACTTTCCGCCGGACGCAAATTGCCTGCTATCGGTGATGGACCACTGCCTGCGCAGCAGGCATTACGTAAATGTCGTGGTCGCCGGCAAGCATCCCGCACCGCAATGGCTGACTATGGACGCCGCGGTCAAGCATTGCACCGAGGGTATCGGCATCTGGCAGTGGGCCAGCAACGACCAGGCGCAGTCGCCCGACGTGGTGATGGCCTGCTGCGGGGACGTGCCGACGCTGGAGACGCTGGCCGCAGTCACCATCCTGCGCGAGCACCTGCCCGAACTGAAAATACGTGTGATCAACATCGTCGACCTGATGAAACTGCAGCAGCCCAGCGAACATCCGCACGGTTTGAGCGACATGGATTTCGACGAGCTGTTCACCAGGGACAAGCCGGTGATCTTCGCCTATCACGCGTACCCGTGGCTGATCCACCGGCTGACCTATCGCCGCACCAACCACGACAACATCCACGTGCGCGGCTACAAGGAGGAGGGCACGATCACCACCCCGTTTGACATGACGGTGTTGAACGAACTTGACCGCTTCCATCTGGTGATGGACACAATAGACAGGTTGCCGCAGACCGGCGACCAGGGCATCTACCTGAAGCAGCAAATCAAGGACAAGCTGATCGAACACCGGCAATACATCAACAAACACGGCCAGGACATGCCGGAAATCCGCGACTGGAAATGGAGCGGATCCAAATGATTGCGCATAAATGCCGATTCAGGATATTCGCGGACCGGTAAAAATATTAAGGATGGACATCATGAAACCCGATAATGATCAAACAGTCCCAAAGGCCGATCTGAAATCCATGCCACCGGATGAGGCGGCGAACAAACCGGGTTCGTCGCCGGATGGTCTCAGCCAGGCCGAGGCACAGAAACGGCTTGCTCGATACGGGCCGAACACGATAGAAGAAAAAAGGACCAGTCCTCTTCTGAAATTGCTCGGTTATTTCTGGGGGCCCATCCCCTGGATGATCGAGGTTGCAGCCATACTCTCCGGACTGGTCCGTCATTGGGCAGACTTCTGGATTATCCTGGCGCTGCTGGTCTTCAATGCCGGGGTCGGCTTCTGGCAGGAGTTCACCGCCGGCAATGCCGTTGCGGCGCTAAGGAAACAACTCGCGATGCGCGCGCGGGCGCTGCGCGACGGAACGTGGCAGGAAATCGACGCGAAGCTGCTGGTGCCCGGTGATGTCATTCGCATCCGCCTCGGAGACGTAGTTCCCGCGGATGTGAAACTGATCGAGGGGGACTACCTGAGCGTGGACCAGTCGGCCCTGACCGGAGAATCACTGCCAGTCACCAAACAGGCAGGCGATGAGGCCTACTCGGGCACGGTGGTGAAGCAGGGCGAGGTGGTGGCCGAGGTAAGTGCCACCGGCGCGCAGACCAGGTTCGGAAAGACCGCCAGCCTGGTGCAACAGGCGCAAACCGTTTCCCATTTCCAGAAGGCGGTGCTGACCATCGGCGACTATCTTATTTATGTCAGCCTGGCGCTGGTGCTTGTGCTGGTGCTGTTTCAACTGCACCGCAACGCGCCCTGGCTGGATCTGGTGCAGTTCGCACTTATCCTCACTGTGGCCTCCATTCCGGTCGCGATGCCGGCGGTGCTGTCCATGACCATGGCGGTGGGAGCCGTGGCGCTATCCAGACGGAAGGCCATCGTCACCCGGCTGGAATCCATTGAGGAGATGGCCAGCATGGATGTGCTGTGTTCCGACAAGACCGGAACGCTGACCCAGAATCGACTGACCCTGGGCAAGGTGGAGCTGTTTCACGCCGCCGATGAGCAGGCGGTATTGCTGGCGGGGTCGCTGGCCTCAAGGGCGGAGGACGCGGATGCCATCGACCAGGCGGTGCTGGACGGGCTGAAGAGCCGGGATATGCTCAAGCCCTACCGTCAGACCGCTTTTGTCCCGTTCGATCCGGTGCACAAGCGCACCGAAGCCACGATAGTAGATGACCAGGGCAAGATATTTCAGGTCACCAAGGGCGCACCCCAGGTGATCATGCAGATGTCGGCCTTGACGGATGAAGAAAACAAACATGCACAACAGGTGGTGGATGCGTTTGCCGAACAGGGTTATCGCGCGCTCGGCGTGGCACGCAAGGAGCAGGGCTCGCAACAATGGGAATTCCTCGGCCTTCTTTCGCTGTTTGATCCGCCCCGGGAGGATTCGGCGCAAACCATCGCCAGTGCAGAGGCACATGGTGTAGACGTGAAGATGGTCACCGGCGACAACCAGGCCATCGCCAGGCAGATTTCCGGCAAGCTCGGTCTGGGGATGAACATCCTGCCGACCAGCGCGCTGTCGCTGGACAAGGACGGCCACCGGAATGATGCCGATGGAGAACGCGTGGAGAAGACCGACGGTTTTGCCGAAGTCTTCCCGGAGCACAAGTTTGCCATCGTCAAGCTGTTGCAGGAGCGCAACCACATCACCGGCATGACAGGCGACGGTGTCAACGACGCCCCTGCCCTGAAACAGGCAGATGTCGGCATTGCAGTGAGCGGCGCCACGGACGCGGCTAGGGCGGCAGCGGACCTGGTGCTCACCGCCCCCGGACTGTCGGTGATCATCAATGCCATCGAAGAGGCGCGGCGCATCTTCGAGCGCATGAATGCCTACGCGGTCTACCGCATCAGTGAAACCATTCGCATCATGATCTTCGTGGTGCTGACCATGATATTTTTCAACTTTTACCCGATCACGGCGATCATGATTATCCTGCTTGCGTTCTTCAACGATGTGCCGATCATGACCATCGCCTATGACCACACCGGTCTGGAGAAAAACCCGGTGCGCTGGAACATGAATCAGGTGATTACCGTGGCCACGGCCATGGGTATGGTGGGCGTGATCGGCAGCTTCGGTATGCTGCTGATCGCGATGGACTGGCTGAAGCTGGATGTGGCGAAGATCCAGACCTATGTATTTTTGAAAATGGCCGTGGCCGGCCATCTGGTGTTGTTCGCCGCACGCGCCAAGGAGCACATGTGGAAGCGGCCCTGGCCCGCCCCCATCATGGTCTGGTCGGCGGTAATCACCAAACTGGCAGCCACCATTCTGGCGGCCTATGGCTTCGGCTTGATCACGCCGATCAGCTGGCCCCAGATTGCTCTGATCTGGGGATATTCCATCCTTTCGGCACTGGCGACCGACTTCGTCAAGGTTGCGGTCTATCGTCGTCTGCATCAGCGATCACCGAGGCATCAGGGGTTTCTGTCAACCGTGCAGCAACCCTTGCATTCTTTTGGCCACAAAAAACATTAGCAAGAGAACGCCAGGGGTCGTAAGAAGCCGCCATATATCGGGTACTTGATCAAACGGAGGCACCTCTATTGGTACGGAAGCTGGAATAAACCAATCAGTCAGGCGTATCATCGGCAACATCAAACGGATACGCATATGAACCCCAGATCAGGTGATTCCAATCTCGGCAAGGTCGTCTCGGTCCGCGGCAGTGTCGTGGATATCCGCTTCGACAATTATCTGCCGCCGATTTACTCGATGCTGCATGCGGGCAAGGGCGGTCGTGTCGCGATCGAGGTACTGGCCCAGCTCGATGCGCACCTGGTGCGCGGCGTTGCGCTGACGCCGACCGAAGGGCTGGCGCGCGGCATGGTCGTGGAAGATAGCGGCGGTCCGCTGCTCGCGCCGGTGGGCAAGTCCATCCTGTCGCGCATGTTCGACGTGTTCGGCAATGTGATCGACCGCCATCCGATGCCGGAAAATGTCGAATGGCGCTCCGTCCACCAATCCCCGCCGCCGCTGGCACGGCGCTCCACCCAATCCGAGATATTCGAAACCGGCATCAAGGTGATCGACGTGCTGGCACCACTGGAGCGCGGCGGCAAGGCCGGCCTGTTCGGCGGCGCGGGCGTCGGCAAGACCGTGCTGCTCACCGAGATGATCCACAACATGGTCGGCCATCACGAGGGGGTCAGCATCTTCTGCGGCATCGGCGAGCGCTGCCGCGAGGGCGAGGAACTGTACCGCGACATGAAGCAGGCCGGCGTGCTGCCCAACATGGTGATGGTGTTCGGCCAGATGAACGAGCCGCCGGGCAGCCGTTTCCGTGTCGGCCACACCGCGCTGACGATGGCCGAATATTTCCGCGACGACGAGCACCGCGACGTGCTGCTGCTGATCGACAACATCTTCCGTTTTATCCAGGCCGGTTCCGAGATATCCGGCATGATGGGACAGATGCCGTCGCGCCTCGGTTACCAGCCGACCATGGGCACCGAGCTGTCGAGTCTGGAGGAGCGCATCGCGAACACCGACACCGGCGCGATTACTTCGATACAAGCGGTGTATGTGCCTGCAGATGACTTCACCGACCCGGCGGCGGTGCATACTTTTTCGCACCTGTCCGCTTCCATAGTGCTGTCGCGCAAGCGCGCGGGCGAGGGTCTGTATCCGGCCATCGATCCGCTGCAGTCCAGCTCCAAGATGGCAACGCCCGGCATCGTCGGCGAGCGCCACTATGCGCTGGCACAGCAGATCAGGAACACGCTCGCGCAATACGATGATCTGAAGGACATCATCGCGATGCTCGGACTGGAACAGTTGTCCGCGGTCGACCGCGCGGTGGTCGCGCGCGCACGGCGGCTGGAGCGCTTCCTGACCCAGCCGTTCTACACCACCGAGCAGTTCAGCGGAATTGCGGGCAGGCTGGTCAGTCTGGCAGACGCGCTCGACGGCTGCGAACGCATCCTGCACGATGAATTCAGGGATGTGCCCGAGAGCGCGCTGTATATGATCGGGACGGTCGATGAGGCATGGGGAAAGATGAAGGATGGTCAGTCTTCATCCGCAGCTGACAAACAAAAGGTGGTTGCGACATGAAGCTCAAGGTGCTGTTGCCCTACCAGGTATTCGCGGAGATCGACGAAGTGAGCCGCATCGTCGCTGAAACTCCGCAGGGTTCGTTCGGTCTGCTGCCGCACCGGCTCGATTGCGTCGCGGCGCTGGAGCCGGGGATACTGACTTACCAGACAAAAACGGAAGGCGAGATTTACATCGCGGTGGACGCGGGCATCCTGGTCAAGGCCGGCGCGGATGTGCTGGTCTCGGTGCGCAATGCGATCGGCGGGACCGACCTTGGCAGGCTGCGCGAGGCAGTGGCGCGCGAGTTCGTCAATCTCGACGAGAACGAACGGCAGGTGCGTGCGGTGCTGGCACGGCTGGAGAGCGGTTTTGTGCGCCACTTCACGGAGTATCATCGTGGCTGAGAATCACGATGCCGGACAGCAGCACAATCGCGAGGAGGCTGCATTCATACGCGAGGTCGGCGCTAAGGAGACTCGCAAGCTCAGGGCGCAACGCAAAGCTACGCGGGCGGTCTGGTCCGGACTGGGCATGATGGGGCTGATCGGCTGGTCGGTGTCGGTGCCGACACTGCTCGGGGCGGCATTCGGCATCTGGCTGGACAGCCGCTATCCGGCCGCGCAGTCATGGATGCTGACATTTCTGCTCGTCGGCCTGACCATCGGCTGCCTGAATGCTTGGCACTGGGTCGCAAAGGAACAGCGGGACATCCGGGAAGAGCAGGAGGATAAGGAAGACGGGGAGGGCAGGAATGAATGAACCATTGCAGGTTGTACTGATGCTGCCGGCCGGCATGCTGCTGGGTGCACTGTTTTTCGGCGGCCTGTGGTGGACGGTGCAGAAGGGGCTGGCGTCGACACAACCGGCATTGTGGTTCGGCGCGAGCCTGCTGCTGCGCAGCGCGATCGTGCTGGCCGGATTCTATTATTTTGCGGGCCCGGACTGGCAGCGCCTGCTGTCATGCCTGCTCGGATTCATCGCCGCGCGCCTGGTCGTGACCAGGCTGACCGCCAGGCGAATGCCGGAAGGGACCAGCCATGCGCCTTAGTTCCGATCAGCTGATCCTGTGGCAGCACGGGTTCTTCAAGCTCAATGTGACCATCGTGACGACCTGGGTGCTGATGGCGGTGCTGGTCATCGGCGCGAAACTGATCACGCGCAACCTCGAACACAAGGTGCATATCTCGCGCTGGCAAAGCCTGCTCGAAGTGATCGTGGTCGCGATCCGCAAGCAGATCGAAGAGGTTGGCCTGCGCCAGCCGGAACGCTACATGGGTTTCATCGGCACGCTGTTCCTGTTCATCGCGCTGTCGAATTTCTGCACCATCATTCCCGGTTACGAACCGCCGACCGGATCGCTGTCCACCACTGCCGCGCTGGCGCTGAGCGTGTTCATCGCGGTGCCGCTGTACGGCATCGCCGAGAGCGGTTTCGGCGTATATCTGCGCTCCTACCTGAAGCCGACTGCGATCATGCTGCCGTTCAATCTGATCAGCGAATTGTCGCGCACGCTGGCGATGGCGATCCGCCTGTTCGGAAACATCATGAGCGGCACGATGATACTCGCGATCCTGCTGACCGTTGCGCCGTTCCTGTTCCCGATCGTGATGAGCCTGCTCGGCCTGCTGACCGGCATGGTGCAGGCCTATATCTTCAGCATCCTGGCGACGGTCTATATCGCAGCCGCAACGCGTGCGCGGGAGGAGGCGGGAACATCATGACCGGGTTGACAACAATGAAAGGAAATAATCATGGATAGCACTACACTGATCGCGATCGCCTCAATCGTGACTGCCGGACTGACCATCGCGATAGGCGGGATCGGCCCGGCGCTCGGCGAGGGGCGCGCGGTCGCCACTGCATTGAGTTCGCTGGCACAGCAGCCCGATGCGGCGACCACAATCACGCGCACGCTATTTGTCGGTCTGGCGATGATCGAATCGATCGCGATCTACTGCTTCGTGGTAGCGATGATTCTGATCTTCGCCAATCCGTTCTGGGATCATGTCATCGCACAGGTGGTAACGAAATAATCATGCTGATCGACTGGTTCACCGTTATCGCGCAGGTCGTCAACTTCCTGATACTGGTATGGCTGATGAAGCGCTACCTTTACCAGCCCATCGTCAAGGCGCTGGATGCGCGCGAGCAGCGCATCGCCGCGGAACTCGCGGAGGCGGATGCTAAAAAGGCAGAGGCTCTGGCCGAGCGGGAGAATTTCAAACGCAAGAACGACGAGTTTGATCGCCAGCGCGACGGCCTGTTCAGCAAGGCGACCAATGATGCAGCGGCGCAGCACAGCCGATTGCTGGAAGAGGTGCGCAAGGATGCGGACGAGCTGCGCGGCAAGCTTCAGGACAAGCTGAACAACGAATATCGCAACCTGCATGACGAGATTGCGCGCCGCACCCAGGCTGAGGTATTTTCAATTGCGCGCAAGACGCTGTCTGAACTTTCCGGCGCCAGCCTGGAACAGCGCATGATCGAGGTGTTCCTGCAGCGTCTGCGCGAACTGGACAACGGCGAACGCAGCAAACTGGCCGCGATTGCGGCGCAGGACATCATTTCCGTGCGCAGCGCGTTCGAATTGCCCCTGCCGCAGCAGGCGTCCATCGAGGCGACCATCAAGACCGCACTCGGCACCAGAAACCAGGTCCGCTTCGAGATCGTGCCCAACCTGATCGGCGGTATCGAGCTGATATTGCACGGCCAGAAAGTCGCATGGAGCATCTCGGATCATCTTGCATCGCTGGAAAAAGAGCTGGCCACACTATTGAAGGCGCAGCGACACGAAGGAGGAAGCACAACGCCATGAAGGCTGAAACCCTGCAGGCGACGGTCGACCACGCCTTCGCCAATATCGACAAAGTGTGCAAGGCCCACGCGCAGCGGCTGGAGGCGCGCGAGATCGGCATTGTGACCAGCCTGTCCACCGGCATCGCCCGGGTATCGGGACTGCCCGGCGTATGCTACGAGGAAGTGGTGAAGTTTCCCGGCGAACTTTACGGCATCGCGTTCAACGTCGACGAGAACGAGATCGGCGTCGTGCTGCTCGGCGACTACTGGCATCTGCACGCGGGCGACGAGGTCGAGCGCCGCGGCCATGTGATGGACGTGCCGGTCGGCGATGGCCTGATCGGCCGCGTCGTCAATCCGCTCGGTCGTCCGCTCGACGGCAAGGGTCCGGTGATCTCTGGCAAGCGCATGCCGATCGAACGCACCGCGCCGCACATCATGGACCGTGCGCCGGTCACGGTGCCGCTGCAGACCGGCATCAAGGTCGTTGATGCGCTGATCCCGATCGGGCGCGGCCAGCGCGAGCTGATCCTGGGCGACCGGCAGACCGGCAAGACCGCGATCGCGATCGACACGATACTCAACCAGCGCGGAAAGGATGTGCTGTGCGTGTATTGCGCGATCGGCCAGCGCGCTTCCGCGGTGGCCAAGGCCATCGCCGACTTGCGCGAGAACGGTGCGTTGGAATACACCGTCGTGGTCGTGACCGAGGGCAACGATCCGCCTGGCCTGTCCTACATCGCGCCCTATTCCGCAACCAGCATCGCGGAATATTTCATGCAGGCGGGCCGCGACGTGCTGATCGTGTACGACGACCTGACTAACCATGCTCGCGCCTATCGCGAACTTTCATTGCTATTGCGCCGTCCGCCCGGGCGCGAAGCGTATCCCGGTGACATCTTCTACATCCACTCGCGGCTGCTGGAGCGCGCCACGCATTTGTGCGAGGAACTCGGCGGCGGCTCGCTGACCGCGCTGCCAATCATCGAGACCGAGGCGCAGAACATCGCCGCCTATATCCCGACCAACCTGATCTCGATCACCGATGGCCAGGTATACCTGTCGCCCAACCTGTTCGAACTCGGCATCCTGCCCGCCGTTGATGTCGGCAAATCGGTGTCGCGTGTCGGCGGCCAAGCGCAGCACGCCGCGTACCGCGCGGTGTCGGGAGATTTAAAACTGGCCTATGCGCAGTTCGAGGAGCTGGAAACATTCGCCCGCTTCGGCACGCGACTCGACGAGGCTACGCGCAAGGTCATCGAGCATGGCCGCCACGTGCGCGCCTGTTTGAAGCAGCCGGAATTCGAGCCGGTGACGGTACCCGGGCAGATCGCGGTACTGCTTGCGCTGACCGGCAGGCTGTTCGATGACGTGCCGCTGGAAAGAATGCGCGAGGCCGAGTTGACGCTGCGCAAGGCGACGGACGAATTCCCGTCCGATCTGGTGATGCGCATCACATCGGCCGATGAATTGAGGGACAGCGATCGCGAGTCGATTTTGCAGATTGCGCGTGAGGTGCTTTCGCCGTTTCAGAATAGTCCATGAGCAAGAATGAAATTGCTTCCAAAGCATTAGGCAAATACAGGGAACCGCGCAGCCGCCACATGATCCGGAATAAGCAGATTCAGTTGGAGGCTGCGCGGTACAGGACTTGTTGAGAATTGTCCTCCGAGATCACGCAAGGTCGAAGCGGTCGAGGTTCATCACCTTGTTCCAGGCCGCCACGAAGTCGCGCACGAATGCTTGCTGCGAGTCGCTGCACGCGTAGGCTTCCGCGATGGCCCTGAGTTGGGAATTCGAACCGAAGATCAGATCGACGCGGGTGCCGGTCCATTTGGCTTTGCCGGTCTTGCGGTCGCGACCTTCGAACAGGTCCCCGGCATCCGGCAGCGGCTTCCATTCCGTTCCCATGTCGAGCAGGTTGACGAAAAAGTCGTTCGTGAGCGTACCCGGCTGCGTGGTGAAAACGCCGTTCTTCGACTGACCGGCATTCGCGTTCATCGCGCGCATGCCACCGACCAGTACCGTCATCTCGGGCGCGGTAAGCATCAGCAACTGCGCCTTGTCGAGCATCAGTTCCTCGGCCGGGACGGAGTACTTGCCCTTCTCGTAGTTTCGGAACCCATCGGCGATGGGTTCGAGCGGGGCGAAGGAGTCCACATCGGTCTGTTCCTGCGAGGCGTCCATGCGGCCCGGTGTGAAGGGTACCTTCACGGCATGGCCCGCTTTCTTTGCAGCCTCTTCGACGCCCGCGCAGCCGGCCAGCACGATCAGATCAGCCATCGAGACCTTCTTGCCGCCCGCATTGAACTCATTCCGGATTGCTTCGAGCTTTGCGAGTACTTTTTCCAGTTGAGCGGGCTGGTTGGCTGCCCAGTCTTTCTGGGGCGCAAGCCGAATGCGCGCACCGTTGGCGCCCCCGCGCTTGTCCGAGCCGCGGAAGGTAGATGCAGAGGCCCAAGCGGTGGAAACCAGTTCTGAAACACTCAACCCGGACGCCAGCGCTTCTGCCTTGAGGGCGGCGACGTCCGCTTCGCCGATCAAGGGGTGATCGACAGCCGGAATCGGGTCTTGCCAGATCAGGTCTTCTTTCGGCACTTCTGGACCGAGGTAGCGCGCCTTCGGTCCCATGTCGCGGTGGGTCAGCTTGAACCAGGCGCGGGCGAAAGCGTCGGCAAACTCTTCCGGATTCTTGTGGAAGTGGCGCGCGATCTTTTCGTAGGCCGGGTCCATGCGCATCGCCATGTCCGCATCGGTCATGATGATCGGTGCTTTCTTCGAGGCATCGTGTGCGGCCGGCGCCATATTGCTGTCGGTCGCCTGGTTCGGCGTCCACTGGTTTGCACCCGCCGGGCTCCTGGACAACACCCATTCGTTGCCGAACAACATGTCTAGATAGCTCATGTCCCACGTGGTCGGGGTTGGCGTCCACGAGCCCTCCAGACCGCTGCCGATCTGGTCGCCGCCCTTGCCGCTGCGGTAAGCTGACTTCCAGCCCATGCCCTGCTGTTCGATCGGCGCGTCCTCTGGCTCTGGTCCGATCAGCCTGGCATCGCCGGCACCGTGGCACTTGCCGAAGGTGTGGCCGCCGCAGGTGAGCGCCACGGTTTCGTAGTCGTTCATCGCCATGCGCGCGAAAGTCTCACGCACGTCGCGACCTGATGCGAGTGTATCCGGGCGGCCACCGGGGCCTTCAGGGTTGACGTAGATCAGGCCCATCTGCACGGCAGCAAGCGGATTCTCGAGTTCCCGTTCGCCGGAATAGCGCTCCTTGTCGTCCAGCCACTTTTGTTCGTTACCCCAGTAAACGTCGATCTCCGGTGCCCAGATGTCCTCACGTCCGCCGGCGAAACCGAAGGTCTTGAAGCCCATCGATTCCATGGCGACGTTGCCCGCGAGAATGATCAGGTCGGCCCAGGAGATTTTCTTGCCGTACTTCTGTTTGACGGGCCACAGCAGCCGGCGTGCCTTGTCGAGGTTGACGTTATCGGGCCAGCTGTTGACGGGCGCGAAACGCTGGTTGCCGTGCCCTGCGCCGCCGCGGCCATCACCGGTGCGGTATGTACCTGCACTGTGCCACGCCATGCGAATGAAGAAAGGTCCGTAGTGACCGTAGTCCGCCGGCCACCACTCTTGCGAGTCTGTCATCAGGGCAGTCAGGTCCTTCTTCACAGCCGCGAGGTCGAGCTTCTTGAATTCCTCGGCGTAATTGAAGCCCTCATCCATCGGACTGGACTCGGGGGTATGCTGGTGCAGAATTTCGAGATGCAACTGGTTCGGCCACCACTGGTGGTTCGATGTGCCGCTTCCGGCTTTGTGTACAAACGGACATTTGCTGTCAGACATGGCGTTCTCCTTTCGTGGTTTTAACAGAGTGCACGATCAGAATAGGGAACGCGTAACGATTTGTACAATATATTATCTATATTCCAACGATAGTTTTAATCAATGTATCGGCTTATTCCTCTTCACCGCGGGAAAGCCATTGGACCCCCCTCGGGCCAGGCATGAAAAGGTAACTGAGCCTGTTGCCGCGTTCGATGCGGATTCTGGAATTGGTTATTCAGCGATCGGAATTAACCATTCGCCCCGAACATCATTCGTTTCGCGACAAACTTCTTCGCGAACGGCAAACAGTCCAGTGCGGTGAGTGCGGCAGCGCGGCCGGCGCTGATCAGTGGCAGGTCGTTGGAAAACAGCCGCACCAGTCCGTCGGTGAAGCGTATTCCTGCTTCGCGATCAGTGCGGCGGTCTGAGCGGTAGGCGGCAAGCATCTTCTCGGTGCCCAGCTCTTCCGGCCTGGCATCAAGTATTTCCTGCGACAGTTCCCATGCGTCGCGCAGCCCCATGTTGAAGCCCTGTCCTGCAACAGGGTGCAGGGTTTGTGCGGCATTGCCCAGCAGCACGACATGCTGCATCGGGGTCTGTTGCGGCGCGCGCCGCAGGCCGAGCGGGAAGCAACTTCGCCTGCTCACGGTCAGGAATTCACCGACGCGGTCGCCGAAGTGCTGGTGCAACTCATGCAGGAACTTCGCATCGTCCCAGGCCAGCATATCCTGAGCGGTCTGGTGCGGTGCGGTCCAGACCAGTTCGTACCCCTCTTTGAAAGGCAGCAAGGCCAGCGGCCCTTGCGGCGTGAAGCGTTCGAAGGCGGTATTGGCTCGCGGTGCGGAACAGGTGATGTGGGTGATCAGCGCACTTTGTCCGTAGTCGCGCACTTTCGGAGGAAATTGCTGCACCAGCAGTTTGCCGCCATCGGCGACCACTGCGATGCGGGTTTGCAGCGTGTGTTCGACGCCGTCCTGCCGGTAGCCGATAGCAGCGTGATCGGCATCGCTGGTGAGTGCAGTGACGCTGGCGCCGTAAATGGGTGCAACGCCGCTGTGCTGCAATGCGGCGGTCAATGCATCCTGCAGCACCGGATAGGGCAGCACATAGCCGAGGTCAGGCACGTTCAATTCCTCGGCCTTCAGCACTGCGCGGCCGAAGCTCTGCTTTTGCGAGATATGGATGGTGCGAATTGCCGATACTTCGCGTAGTGCATCCCAGACGCCGAGCCGGCTCAGCACCAGCCGGCTGCCATAGGACAGGGCCAGCGCACGTGCATCCTTACTGGCTGAACCGGCAGGGCGCGCTTCCAGCACGCAGACCTTCAGCCTGCTGTCGCGCAATGCCAGCGCAAGCGCAGCGCCGACCGGGCCGCCGCCGATGATTGCAACGTCATAATCAGCGTTCATGATCTTCCCATCAGTGCTTCGATATCAGCCACCGCTTTGGGCGCGGCATCGGTAAGCACTTCATTTCCCTTGTCGGTGATCACTACATCGTCCTCGATGCGGATGCCGATGTTCCAGAGCGACATCGGCACATTATCGGCGGGGCGGATATAGCAGCCCGGCTCGACGGTCAGCACCATGCCGGGCTGCAGCGGGCGCCAGTCGTCGCCGATCTTGTAGTCGCCGACATCGTGCACGTCCATGCCCAGCCAGTGGCCGGTGCGGTGCATGTAAAACTGCTTGTAGCTGCCGCTTTCCAGCACGGTGTCCACGCTCCCGTGGCATAGCTTGAGGTCGATGAAACCCTGAGCGAGCACGCGCAGCGCGGCATCGTGCGGCGCATTCCAGGTATGTCCCGGTACTGCGGCGGCGATCGCGGCGGATTGCGCAGCCAGCACGATTTCGTACACGTCCTTCTGTTCGGCGCTGAATTTTCCGCCTACCGGGAAGGTGCGCGTGATGTCGGAGGCATAGCCGCCCAGTTCGCATCCGGCATCGATCAGCAGCAGGTCGACGTCGCGGAGTTGGGCGTTGTTGCCCACATAATGCAGCACGCAGGCATTCGAGCCGCCCGCGACGATGGAAGTGTAAGCGGGGTGGCGTGCGCCGTGGCTGCAGAATTCGTGCAGCAATTCCGCCTCGACCTGGTACTCGAACATATCGGGGCGGGTGAAACGCATTGCGCGCTTATGGGCGGCCGTGGAGATTGCTGCAGCGCGGCGCATGATGTCCAGTTCGTGGTCATCCTTGAACAGGCGCATTTCGTTGAGCAGCGCGCGCACGTCGCGGATCTGGTCAGGCGCGCGGATGCCACTGCGGGATTTTTCCTGCACCGCACCGCGCAAGCCGAGTATGCGTTGATCCCAGGCAGGATCGAGCCCCAGCGGGTAAAGCAGCGCGGTCTGGTTGCCGATCAGCTCGGTCAATTTCTCGTCCAGCTGTTCGACCGGATAGGCCGCATCGAAACCGAACTGCTCCTGCGCCGCATCGGGCCCGTAGCGGTGGCCGTCCCAGATTTCCCGTTCCAGATTTTTTTCGCGGCAGAACAGGATCGATAGCGGCTCGTCTCCGGCGATCATCACCAGCACAGCTTCCGGTTCGGTAAAACCGCTCAGGTAATAGAAATTGCTGTCGTGGCGGTATCCGTAATGCGTGTCGGCATTGCGCGCGACTTCGGGCGCGGTGGGGATGATCGCGATGCCGTGCTGCATCTGTTCGATCAGGCGTGCGCGGCGTTCGGTATATATGGTCATATCCATCGTCATGGCGCATTTTGCAGCGTCGCAACCTGGCTGTCGAGTTCGGCGAGTCGCTGCGGGGTGCCGACATCCACCCACAGGCCCGTATGGTGTTCGCCGCTGACTTTGCCGAGTGCGATCTGTGCGCGAAGCAACGGGGCCAGAGGTGCGATGCTGCCGCGCGGGATGCCGGAGAACAGCGCAGGCTGGTAGATGCCGATGCCGCTGAAGGTCAGTCTGGTACTGCCTTCGATAACACGGCCATCACGCAAAGCAAAATCGCCGTCGGGATGCTGCGGCGGATTGTCGACCAGAACCAGGTGTGCAGTATCGCCGCCGGACCTCAGTGCGGCAGCGTGCTGGTGCAGTCCGGAAAAATCGTAATCGCAGAAGATATCGCCGTTGATCACCGCGAAAGGCCCGTCATCCAGCATGGGCATCGCGAACGCGATGCCGCCCGCAGTTTCCAGCGCGTGTGCTTCAGGTGAATACTGTATGCGCGCGCCGAAGCGGCTGCCGTCGCCCAGCGCCTGTTCGATTTTCGCGCCGAGATGGGCGTGGTTGATGACAAGATCGGGAAGGCCGGCTTTGACCAGTTTCTCGATATGCCAGATGATCAGCGGCTTGCCGGCGACTTCCAGCATGGGTTTGGGTGTGTTGTCGGTGAGCGGGCGCATTCGCTCGCCGCGGCCGGCTGCCAGCAGCATTGCCTTCAAAATGTGTAGCCCTCCTTGCTGATTTGCGGCTCCAGCGTATCGAGCAGATTCAGCAGCGGTTTGAGGTCGATATAGCGCGTACAGGCCGCGCGAAGATACGACATGACCAGCGGCAGGTCCTTCAGGTAACCATCCTTGCCGTCGCGGTGGTATAGCCGCGCAAAGATGCCCAGCACCTTTAGGTGGCGCTGTACACCCATCCATTCGTAGTCGCGATAAAACGCGGAGAAATCATCGTGCACCGGCAAGCCGGCCTTTCTGGCCTTCTCCCAGTAGCGTATCAGCCAGTCGATGACATCGGCCTCCTCCCAGCGGATATATGCATCCTTGAACAGCGAAACCAGATCGTAGGTGATCGGGCCGTACACAGCGTCCTGGAAATCCAGTATTCCCGGGTTGTTTTGTTCGAGCATCATCAGGTTCCGCGAATGGTAGTCCCGGTGGACATAGACGCGGGGCTGGGCGAGATTGTTCGCAATGATGCGCGCGAATACGGTTTCCAGTTTGGCCATCAGGGCATCGTTGAGCGTGACGCCCAGATGTCTGGCGATGTACCAGTCGGGAAACAGACGCATCTCGCGCATCAGCAGGGCCTCGTTGTAGGGCGGCAACTCGTTGTCGCGCGAAGCAAGCTGGATATTGATAAGGGCGTCGGTGGCATCGCCGTATAGCGACCGCGCGGTGCCGGTTCCCGCACCCGCCAATGCTTGCAGGTAGGTGGTGTTGCCGAGGTCTGACAACAGCAGGAATCCCTGTTCCAGGTCCTGCGCATGCACATGAGGGACATGGGCGCCGGCCGTTTCAAACAGACCGGCGATATGCAGGAAAGGGCGGCAGTCCTCGTGTTGCGGCGGGGCATCCATCACGATGCGTGTCTGGCCGTCGGCAAACGTTGCGCGGAAATAGCGGCGGAAGCTGGCGTCGGCCGAAGCGGGGGCAAGCGTGAATTGTTCATCGGGGAACAGGCTGTCCAGCCACCCGGCAAGTTGTTGCTGGCGTTGCATAACGGGCTCTCATGGGGACTTGATGATAAACTTGCAGGAGTTTAACACCTTACTATTTGCTGCGCGTTATGCGGTTTCGATTCCCATACCTTTTCATTGTGCTGATGTTTTGCGTTGCGCAGCATTCCTACGCGGGCACTGAACTGCCTGAAGCACATAAGGACTCGCAGCCTACTGTGCCTGCGAAAAGCGGCAAGGAAGGGCCGGCCGTGATCGAAGCCGACAAGCTGGTCGGGAAATCAAACGACCAGATCGAGGCGACCGGAAACGCGACGATAAGCCAGGGCGGGAAGTCGATCCGTGCCGATACACTGCTTTTCAATCAGCACACCCATGAACTTGATGCGCGCGGGTCGGTGATGCTGAAGCAGGATGGCACGACCATGAGCGGGCCGCATCTGATGCTCAATCTGGACAAGAACAGCGGAACCATGGAGCAGCCGCAATACTACCTGAAGGAAAACAATGCACGCGGTTCGGCGGACAAGCTCCAGATACAGGATCGCCTGCACTACACCCTGGACAATGCAAGCTATACCACCTGCCCGGCGGGAAACCAGGACTGGGAACTTAGCATGGGGCTGCTGAAGATTGACCGCGACCGGCAGGTCGGCGTAGCCCATAACGCGCTGGTCGAGTTCAAGGGGGTTCCGATCCTTTATTCGCCATGGATGGACTTTCCGCTGAACAACCAGCGCAAGTCGGGTTTTCTCGCCCCGATATTCGGGGGAACGAGCACCGGCGGCAGCGAGATTACGCTGCCGTTCTACTGGAACATTGCGCCCAATTTCGACGCGACGATTGCGCCGCGGGAAATGTCCAAGCGCGGCCTGATGCTGAACAATGAATTTCGCTATCTCGAGCCCGGTTTTCACGGCACGCTGGAAGCCGACGTGTTGCCCAACGATAAAATTACTCAAACCACCCGTTCCTTTGTCAGCCTCAAGCACGACCAGACGCTGGGAAAATATCTGAATGGCTTCCTGAATTACTCGCGCGTCGGGGATGACAATTATTTCCGCGATCTGGGCAGCGCGATCAGCACCACCTCGCAGGTCAACCTGTTGCAGGAAGGCGGGGTCAGCTACGGCGGGGACTGGTGGGACGGTATGGCTCGTGTGCAGCATTACCAGACTCTGCAGGATCCGGCTGCGCCGATAGTCGTGCCCTATGCACGCGCGCCGCAATTGACGCTGAATGCTCGGCAAAACTACGCAGGCGCAAACATCGGTTTCAGCGGCGAGATAGTGGATTTCACCCACCCCACCCTGGTGAATGCGACGCGTCTGGTGGTCAACCCCAGCGTCAGTTATCCGCTGGTCAGTACCCCGGCATATTACGTGACACCCAAGGTGTCGCTGCATAGCGCGTATTACGCGATGGGCGCGAACAATACCGGAACGGTAACCGACATGTCGAGCACGCTGCCGATTTTCAGCCTGGACAGCGGCATCGCGCTCGAGCGCGAGGGAAAAATGTTCGGCAGCGGCTATATCCAGACGCTGGAGCCGCGCGCATTCTATGTATATATTCCCTACAAGGATCAGTCGCAGCTGCCCAATTTCGACACGGTGCAGGCCGATTTCAGTTTTGCCCAGATGTTCATGGAGAACCGCTTCTTTGGCAACGACCGCGTCGGGGATGCAAACCAGCTAACGCTGGCACTGACTTCGCGGATGCTGGAACAGCAGAGCGGAGCGGAACGTCTGAAAATGCTGATAGGAGAACGGGTCAGTTTCACCGCGCCCCAGGTCAATCTGGTTGCGCCGGCGACCACCACCAACAAATCGGATATTTTGCTGGCGCTTTCCGGGCGTATCAGCAGTCGCTGGTCGCTGGACGGCGAACTGCAATTCGATCCAAATCAATCCCAGGTGCAGCATTACAATGGTGCGGTGCATTATCGTCCGGAACCGGGCAAGGTGCTGAATTTTGGCTACCGTTTTTCACGCGGAACCTATGGCGCGCTGATTCCGGGGGGCGTGCCGGTAACACCCACCGGCTACACCACGCTGAACGGTATCACTTATCCCACCATAGGCGGCGTGCCCTATACCCTGATCGGCGGGGTGCCTTACGCGGTCGATACCGGCGGGCTGCGCCAAGTCGATATATCCTCGCAATGGCCGATATACGGACGCTGGTTCGGCGTGGGCCGCTGGAACTATTCACTGCAGGACTCCAGAATTCTGGAGGCGATCGGCGGGCTTGAGTATAATCAGGATTGCTGGCTGCTGCGTCTGGTGGCACAACGCTTTGCGACAGCAACGCAACAATCCAATACCGGATTCTTCGTGCAACTGGAATTGAACGACTTTGTCAAAGTCGGTTCTGACCCGCTGGATCTGCTCAAACAGAGCGTGCCCGGCTATACCAAATTGAATGACAAGGCAGCCATTCAATCCCCGCAAGAAATGCCCTGATGACTGAAAGAAACGAATGCAAATAAGAATCATGATGATGTGTTGTGTGTTGTTTGCGGCCCAGGCCGCATCTGCGGCAGACAGCCCGCCCGCCAAGCCAGCAATGGCGACAACGACGCAGGCGGGGAAATCAGTCCAGCCGTCCCGGGATCCGCAGCAGCAGGTTGGGGATATCGATTCGGTGGTAGCGGTGGTCAACGATGACGTGATTACCCGCTATGAACTGGACGATCGCATTCATGACGTGGTTCGCCAGTTGCTCAGACAGAATACTCCGTTGCCGCCCATGGATGTGCTGCAAAAACAGATTCTGGAACGCATGATCACCGACATGCTCCAGCGGCAATACGCGAAGGAAACCGGCGTGCGCGTCGACGATTCACAGCTGGATCAGGCGATAACCCGCATCGCGCAACAGAACAAATTTCCCTCCCTGGCAGCATTTCGCGCCAAGCTTGAGGCGGACGGGGTGAATTACAAAAAATTCCGCGAAGAAATTCGCAGCGAAATCATTTCTACCCGGCTGCGCAAACGCGAAGTGGAGAGCAAAATTACGATCAGCGACAAGGAAGTGGATGATTATCTCGCCAACAAGGCCAGGTTGGGCAGCGAAGGAGAAGAGTTCCACCTCGCACATATCCTGGTGGTGGTGCCCGAGCAGGCAAGCGCGGAGAAAATCCAGGTCGCGCGCAAAAGGGCTGAGCAGGCGCTGGCCAGAATCAATGCCGGTGCGGATTTTGCGCAGGTGGCGGCAAGTGTTTCGGATGCCAAGGACGCACTGAAAGGCGGCGATCTGGGCTGGCGTTCCGGCGATACCATACCGCCGCTGTTCATGGACCAGCTTCAGAAAATGAAGCCGGGTGGTACTTCTGCGCTGCTGCGAAGCTCAAGCGGCTTCCATATTCTGAAATTGCTGGGCAAACGCAGCGCGAATGCCCCGGTCGTGATCACGCAAACCCATGTCCGGCATATCCTGATCAAGACCAGCGAGATCATGCCTGATGCGGAAGCCAGAAAGCGCATCATGGAAATCAAGCAGCGCATCGAAGCCGGCGCGGATTTCGCCGAGCAGGCCAGAAGATATTCCCAGGACGGCAGCGCGCAGCAGGGCGGCGACCTGGGGTGGATTTCCCCCGGGGAGACCGTTCCCGAATTCGAGGCGGAGATGAACAAGCTGAAACCGGGCCAGATGGGCGTGGTGCAGTCGCAATTTGGCTGGCACCTGATCCAGGTGCTGGCCCGCCGCAATGCCGATGTCAGCGAAAAACAGAAGCGCGAACAGGCCCGCATCGCCATCGGTACATTCAAATCGGACGAGTTGTTCCAGGACTGGTTGCGCCAGCTGCGTGACCGGGCATTCATCGAATACCATCTGGGTCCGAACAAGTAAACAGTGAATCCTGTTTCATATCAGGCGCCGCTGGTTGTTACCCCGGGTGAACCGGCGGGAATCGGCCCGGATCTGTGCGTGCAGCTTGCGGCGAACCCGCCGAAGATTCCGCTTATTGTCATAGCCGACAAATATCTGCTGCAGCAACGCGCGGCCCTGCTTCATACCCCGCTGCAAATCCTGGACTACCCGGAGTCGCGGGAAATCGACATCCAGCCCAATACCATTACGGCCATCCATTTGCCGCTTGCCGCTGCATGCCGGCCGGGAGTTCTGGATGCGGCGAACAGCGAATATGTGCTGGCGACGCTGCGCCGCGCTGCCCAAGGCTGCATGTCGGGCGAGTTCTCCGGCATGGTCACCGCGCCGGTGCACAAGGGCATCATCAACGATGCAGGATTCAATTTCTCCGGCCATACCGAATTTCTCGCCGAACTGACCGGTGCGAAACAAGTGGTGATGATGCTGGTCGGAGGCGGCCTGCGCGTCGCGCTGGCTACCACGCATCTCCCGCTGAAAGACGTGCCTGCGGCGATTACTGCAACATTGCTGGAGAATGTGCTGACCATCCTCCAGCATGATTTGCAGCAGCGCTTCGCTATCGCCCGTCCGCGTATTCTGGTAGCAGGCCTGAATCCCCATGCCGGCGAAGGCGGATATCTGGGCCGTGAAGAGATCGAGGTGATGATTCCGGTGCTGGACAAATTGCGTAGCGGGGGGATGGACGTCAGCGCACCACTGCCTGCCGATACGCTGTTCACACCTCACAAACTGGCGCAATGCGACTGCGTACTTGCGATGTATCACGACCAGGGGCTTCCGGTATTGAAGCATGCCAGCTTCGGGCAGGGCGTGAACGTGACGCTCGGCATGCCCATCATACGCACGTCGGTTGATCACGGCACGGCACTCGACCTTGCAGGAACCGGGAATGCGGACGGCAGCAGCCTACTCGAAGCGATCAGGCTCGCCGACCAGATGTCGGAAAACCAGATTAAGGCATATGAGCACGCTTAGGAGCGGCGGAATCGCCTGCGGTGTCAATCGTGCGTATCAGTCTGCACAAGGTTTCAGGCATCCGAGATGAGCCATCAGGCCAAGAAGCGATTCGGACAGAATTTTCTCGTCGATGAACAGATCATCAGCGACATCATTTCGGCGATCCGTCCCGAGCCGGGCGACAACATGGTCGAGATCGGACCCGGCCTCGGTGCGCTGACCCGGCCGTTGCTGAAGATCCTGGACCACCTGCATGTGGTGGAGATCGACCGCGACATCATCGCGCGGCTGGAGCGCGACTACCCGCAGGGCGATCCGGAAGCGAAACTGATCATACATGCAGGGGACGCGCTGGAATTCGACTTTGCGGCCCTGCCTGCCCCGCTGCGCATCGTCGGCAATCTGCCGTACAACATCTCGTCGCCATTGCTGTTTCATTTGGCCGCATCTGCCGGGCGCATACGCGACATGCATTTCATGCTGCAGAACGAAGTGGTAGAGCGCATGGTGGCCGGACCGTCCACGCCGGCATACGGAAGGCTGTCTGTGATGCTGCAATACCGATTCAGGATGGAAAAATTGCTCGATGTGCCGCCCGAGTCGTTTCGTCCCGCACCCAAAGTGGATTCCGCGATCGTGCGGATGATTCCATTGCCAGTCAACGAAATCCAGGTGTGCAATGAAAAATTGTTTGCCGCGATCGTCAGGACGGCCTTCGGGCAGCGGCGCAAGACGCTCAGGAACACGCTGCGTGGCTATCTGGACGAGGCGGATTTTGCAAGGCTGGGGATCGATTCTCAGCTGCGTGCCGAGAATCTGGCGGTGGCGGATTTCGTCGAGGTGGCAAATGACCTCGATGCGAAGCCGGGAGATTCCTGACCGGGCTGATGATCGGGCCTGAACAGAATCCGGACGTCAACCCTTCTTCTGGATCAGTTCGATCTTGTATCCGTCCGGGTCTTCGACAAAGGCAATTACCGTGCTGCCGTGTTTCATCGGTCCCGCTTCGCGCACCACATTCCCGCCGAGCTCCTTGATTTTATTGCACGCGGCGTAGGCGTCTTCCACCGCAATGGCAATGTGGCCGAAGGCATTGCCAAGTTCGTATTTTTCGACGCCCCAGTTGTGGGTCAGCTCGATCACCGCACCGCTGGCTTCGTCTGTGTATCCGACAAACGCAAGCGTGAACTTCCCGTCCGGGTAGTCGTTGCGGCGCAGCAATTTCATGCCGAGCACGCGGGTATAGAAGGCAAGCGATTTTTCCAGGTCGACCACGCGCAACATGGTGTGAAGTATCCGCATCCCGTATTCTCCCTTTTGAAGGTCTGATTGTATTCGGTAGTCGCCGTTATATGGGGTAAAATGTGCATTCGTCGCGCATATTAACCCTGTCCAAAATCATGTCTGAATCATTCCCATTAGTAATGACTTTTTCCGCATCCGACCCGAGCGGCGGTGCGGGCCTGCAGGCCGACCTGCTGACGATTTCCAGCATGGGCTGTCACCCGCTGACGGTGGTCACCGCAATTACCGTGCAGGACACCAGCGGGGTGGATGATGTGCTGCCCATCGATCCGGAATGGGTGGTGGATCAGGCGCGCGCGATGCTGGAAGATGTGCCGGTTGCGGCATTCAAGATCGGTTTGCTCGGAAGCGTGGAAAATATTGCGGCGATTGCCGAAATCCTGGCGGACTATCCCGATATACCGCTGGTGCTTGATCCGGTGCTGTCTTCGGGGCGCGGCGACGAACTGGCGAATGAAGACATGCTGGACGCGATGCGCGAGCTGTTGATCCCCCAGACGACCATCATCACGCCGAACAGCATGGAGGCGCGCCGACTCGCGCTGGACGAAGACAACGAAGAAGATGATCCGTCGCTGGAGGAATGCGCCAAACGGATATTGCGCATGGGCTGCGAGTACGTGCTGATCACCGGCACCCATGAACAGACGCAGAAGGTCGTCAATACCCTGTACAGTGAGGGTGGGGTCGTAAGCGCAGATAGCTGGGCGCGCCTGCCGGGCATCTACCATGGCTCCGGATGCACACTGGCATCGGCAATTGCGGCACTGATGGCTCAGGGAGTGGCCGCGCAGGAGGCGGTCAAGGAGGCGCAGGAATACACCTGGCAAACCCTGAACGCCGGCTTCCGTCCCGGAATGGGGCAGCACATTCCGGATCGCCTGTTCTGGGCGCGCGGTGAAGAAGATGATCAGGCTGAGCGGCTCAATTAAGGGCCTGTACGCAATCACCCCGGACGAAGCGGATACCGCAGAACTGGTGCGCAAGGTCAGGCTGGCGTTATCCGGCGGAGCGCGGCTATTGCAGTACCGCAACAAGGCCGCGACCGCAGAGCTGAAGCTTGAGCAAGCCATGGCGCTGCGTGAGCTGACCCGGGAGTTTTCCGCTCCGCTGATCATCAACGACGATGCGTTGCTCGCCCGGCAGGTCGATGCAGACGGCGTTCACCTGGGCGAAGCTGACGGCAGCCTGGTCGAGGCGCGCACATTGCTGGGCAGCGACAGGCTGATCGGCTTATCTTGCTATAATCGTCCGGAGCTCGCGTATCAGGCGGTTCAGCAAGGTGCGGATTACGTCGCGTTCGGCAGTTTCTTTGCTTCCTCCGTGAAGCCCGGTGCAGTGACGGCTGCGCCAGAATTATTGAGACAAGTGCGCCGCGAGATTGCAATTCCGCTGGTGGCCATTGGGGGAATTACCGCCGAAAACGGCGCGCAGTTGCTGCAAGCAGGCGCTGATGCGCTGGCCGTGATTTCCGCGATATTCAGTGCGGGCGATATACAGTATGCCGCCCGGCAATTTGCAAGCTTGAATTATTCTGAAACCAGCCCTACAGGTAGAACGACACAACATGACCTCGCATAATCAGCAGCTTTTCGATGAATCGCAGAAATTTATACCGGGCGGCGTTAATTCGCCGGTCCGTGCATTCCGTTCGGTCGGCGGCACTCCGCTGTTTTTCCAGCGCGGCCAGGGCGCACATGTATGGGATGCGGATGGCAAGCGCTATACCGATTATGTCGGTTCGTGGGGACCGATGATCGTCGGGCACTGCCATCCCGAAGTGGTCAAGGCAGTGCAGGATGCGGCAGCACAGGGACTGGGTTTCGGCGCGCCGACGGCATCCGAACTGGAAATGGCGGAGCTGCTGTGCAAGCTGCTGCCCAGCCTGGAAATGGTCCGACTGGTGAGTTCCGGCACCGAGGCTACAATGTCGGCGATACGACTGGCGCGCGGATTTACCGGACGCAGCCGCATCATCAAATTCGAAGGTTGCTACCACGGTCATTCAGACGGGTTGCTGGTAAAAGCCGGCTCAGGGGCGCTGACCTTCGGACAGCCGAGTTCCTCGGGTGTGCCGGCAGAGATCGCCGCGCTCACCACGGTGCTGGACTATAACGATGCGGCAGGCCTGGAACGCGCATTCGCCGAAATGGGCAAGGAGATCGCCGCGGTGATCGTCGAGCCGGTTGCCGGCAACATGAATCTGGTTGCGCCTAAACCGGAATTCCTGCGAGCTTTGCGCAAGATGTGCACCGAACATGGCGCGGTGCTGATCATCGATGAAGTGATGACCGGTTTCCGCGTCAGTCTGCAAGGTGCGCATGGCCATTACGGCATCAAACCGGACCTGGTCACGCTGGGCAAGGTGATGGGCGGCGGTTTGCCGGCGGCCGCTTTCGGCGGGCGACGAGACATCATGCAGTACCTTGCCCCGCTTGGACCAGTCTATCAGGCGGGCACGCTGTCCGGCAATCCGGTCGCGGTAGCTGCGGGAATTGCCACCTTGAAGCTGGTTCAGGCCAAGGGTTTTTACGAAAATCTTGCAAAACTGGCCGGGCAACTGACCGAGGGATTGTCGGCCAGCGCCCGCCAGCATGGCATTCCGTTCTGCGCGCAATCCATAGGCGGGATGTTCGGTCTGTATTTCAGCAAGGCTTTGCCAACCAGTTATGCCGAGGTGATGGGCTGCGACAAGGACGCCTTCAATCGTTTCTTTCATGCGATGCTGGAGTCAGGCGTGTATCTTGCGCCTTCGGCATTCGAAGCGGGATTCGTCTCGGCCGCACATACTGAATCCGATATCGCCGCGACCGTAGAGAAAGCCGACAAGATTTTCAAGTCCTGGAAGTAATGGGTCTTTTTTCGCAAGCGGCATTTTTTACCACCGTCAATCACATCAGGGATCTGCCGCAACATGGCGGCAGGGAAGTCGCGTTCGTAGGCCGTTCCAATGCGGGAAAGTCAAGCGCGATCAATACACTGGCTAACCATGTGCGGCTGGCCTATACCAGCAAGACGCCGGGGCGTACCCAGCATCTGAATTATTTTTCCCTGGGGAGCGATGGGGCGGGTAACAATAACTTTCTGGTGGACTTGCCCGGATACGGCTACGCCAAGGTGCCGTCCGAAAGCAAGCGTCACTGGGAAGATCTGCTCAGCGAATATTTGCAAACGCGATCCGAGTTGAGCGGTCTGGTGGTGATCATGGACTCGCGTCATCCGTTGACCGAACTGGACGAGAACATGCTGGACTGGTTTGCACCGACCGGCAAACCGGTGCATATCCTGCTTACCAAGGCTGACAAGCTGAGCCGGCAACAGGCCATTCTGACATTGAATCGGGTAAAATCGTATTTGTCTGAGCATTTTCCGCACTGTTCCGTGCAATTGTTTTCCAGCCTGAAAAAACAGGGCGTGGAAGAGGCGGAAGCCGTGATTGCGGGCTGGCTCGGTTCCGGACAAAATCCAGACCTCTGATGAGCCTACTAGCCATTCCACTAGGCCACCAAAGGACGGAGCCAAGTGGCTGGTTATAAGCGAGACAAGGCACACGAGGAATATCGCCGCGCTGCATACTCCCAAGGTATGAGAGCAAGATTTTTCGAGAGCAGCGCAGTATGGTGGCGAAGTCTGGATTTTGCGGGCAAAAAAATGCCCCCTGCCAAAGGGGGAGGCAGGGGGCAAAGTCTCAACAGAGTTAAGACACACGCTCAGGGAGGAGAAACGTGGAATGACTCGCATCATTCAAGCAATAAGATAAGCAATATCTGAATTAGTTCCAAAAAAATTACATTCGCAGGGAAAATCATGCAAACACTAGGGCATTATCCTCACAAACGCATGCGCCGCATGCGCCACGATGGCTTTAGCAGGGACTTGATGCGAGAGTATGTGCTCACGCCAGCCGATTTCATCTATCCGGTTTTCGTTCTGGACGGTAGCAACAGGGTCGAGGATGTGAAGTCGATGCCGGGGGTGCAACGCAAGACGCTGGACAGGCTGCTAAAGGATGCCGAGCAATGCGCGAAACTGGGTATCCCGGTGATGGCAATTTTCCCGGTGATCGACGCGCCGCTGAAGAGCCTGGACGCGCGGGAAGCATACAATCCGGACGGGCTGGTTCCGAGTGTGGTTGACGCGCTGAAAAAGAACTTTCCTGAACTGGGTGTGATGACCGACGTTGCCCTTGATCCCTATACCAGCCACGGGCAGGACGGCCTGATCGACGAGAGTGGCTATGTTCTCAACGATGAAACGGTTGCGGTTCTGGTGCAGCAGGCCCGGGTTCACGCCGCCGCCGGAGCTGACATCGTTGCGCCTTCGGACATGATGGACGGCCGCATTGCTGCAATACGCGCTGCGCTGGACGCCAACAAGCACATCCATACCCGCATCATGGCCTACTCGGCCAAATACGCTTCAAGCTTTTACGGTCCTTTCCGCGATGCGGTCGGTTCCAGCGGCAATCTGGGTTCGGGAAACAAATATACCTACCAGATGGATCCGGCCAATTCGGATGAAGCGCTATGGGAAGTCGGCCTGGATCTGCAGGAAGGCGCGGACATGGTGATGGTCAAGCCCGGCATGCCCTATCTTGATATCGTGCGGCGCGTGAAGGACGAGTTCAGCGCGCCGACTTTCGTCTATCAGGTCAGCGGCGAATATGCGATGCTCAAGGCGGCGGCGCTAAACGGCTGGCTTGACGAGAAAGCATGCGTGCTGGAGGCTTTGTTGTCGTTCAAGCGTGCCGGGGCGGACGGGATATTGACCTATTTCGCGCTGGATGCTGCCAACTGGCTGAAAGGCTGAGGCGTAGTATCCCAGGCAGTTCAGTCTGGCCAGCTCGAATCCGTACCACGGATTTACTATAATTTATCTGATCAGTTGGCCAGCAAGGCCTGAACCGCAGATATGTCGGCATGAGTCTCTGGATGACGTATGCCGTTGTGGCGCGCATTTGCGGGGAGGACGACGATATGCGTCTGGTTTCCGGATTCGCTGGTCAGCGTATAGCAAGGAACGGTTTCCTCCCTTCCATTCACACGGACTTTACGTTCTCCATCTTCGAAAGAAATCCTGTTCTTGAGCAGGAGCAACAGTACGGATTTGGCATCGTCGCTGAACAGCAGCAGGTTTATATTTGACTGCTCTCCGGCCGTGCCATCCAATACCGAGCCGGTCAGGTAAGGATGAAAGTCCGCGAGCAGGCGCATGGTTGTCAGCGCCTGTTTACGAAGCTGATTCAGGACGCCAGGGTGAACGCCATGATGGTAAAGCGCCCGATAGCTGTTCAGCGCACTATCCACTTCCTGGTTGCTGGGCATGTGTTGCGTGTCCGCTGCACCGAGTTGCCGCGCAGCCTTGCGTTTGGCAAAGGCGTGGTCGGTGATGCCGTCTTCAGCCATCAGTTTTGCGGCGTGGTGCGCAAGTTGTTCGCGCATCAGGTCGCGGCGGCTTGAATACTCCCTGGGCGTGCGTTCTTTACCCATCTCTTTGTTTTAGAGTAATTGGTCCCTGACAGTGTCGGTCGGTTTGGTTTCCTGGTTTGGTGCAGGTACGGTACGTTCGGGCGGGACGTTTTCCTTGTAAAAGATATCTGTCAGAGGGCTATTGTCATCGCGGTGGCCATCTGCGTCGATGTGAACTTCGACGATGCCGGGTGGCATGGTGTAAGTTGCTTCCGGTACACCTTTGAGTACGGTTCCCATATAGCTCATCCAGATAGGCAAGGCAGCACCTCCGCCGGTTTCCCTGTCGCCCAGACTGCGCGGCTGATCGTAGCCCATCCAGGCTATACCGACCACGGTTGGCTGGAAACCGCAGAACCATGCATCGATTGAGTCATTTGTGGTGCCGGTCTTGCCCGCCAGATCCTGCCTTCCAAGGCGCATAGCGTGAATGCCGGTGCCGTGCTTGACCACATCCTGCAGCATGCTGACCATGGTGTAGGCATTGCGGACATCGATGACCTGTTTGGCGCCATTGCCGGGTACCTGGGGTGCTGCGTTGTATAGCACTTTGCCCTGGGCATCTACGATGCGCTGGATAAAATAGGGATTGATCAGGTAACCCCCGTTGGCAAACACAGAATAACCGGTCAGCATTTCCAAAGGAGTGACGGACCCGGCTCCCAGTGCCATGGTCAAGTAGGCTGGATATTTGGTCGGGTCAAATCCAAATCGGGTAATGTAGTCGTGCGCATATTCCGGCGTAATGGTCTGCAGTATGCGTATCGAAACGAGGTTTTTTGATTTGATCAGGCCTTCGCGCATGCTCATCGGGCCTTCAAACTTTCCGTCGTAATTTTTCGGTTCCCACGGTTCGTTTCCGGTTTGCTCTGCGTTAAAGATCAGCGGCGCGTCATTTATTACGGTGGCCGGGGTAAAACCCTTTTCAAGTGCTGCAGAATAGACAAAGGGTTTGAAACTTGAACCGGGCTGGCGCCATGCCTGGGTGATGTGGTTGAACTGGCTGCGGTTGAAATCGAAGCCGCCAACCAGCGAATATATTGCGCCGGTGCGCGGATCGCCGGATACGAAAGCTGCCTCGACTTGCGGCAGCTGGCTGATCTGCCATACCCCTTGGGCGTCTTTGCGCAAACGTATGATTGAGCCGACCCGGATGCGCTGGTTCGGCGCGACTCTCTTGTTCAATGCGGCCTGTGCGAACTTTAATGCATCGCCGCTTACCTCGGCTATTTCGCCGCCCCTGCAATAGGCACGCACCAGGGTAGGGGACGCTTCCAGAACAACCGCGGGAATCAGGTCACCACTATCGTCCAGATCCTGCAATGCCTCATCAAGCTGGTCCGTATTGTTGGTGTCGCCATGCAGGTCGACAAAGCCCTCGGGCCCCCTGTATCCCTGGCGGTGATCATATTCCATCACACCCGAGCGGACTGCCTGATACGCAGCGAGCTGATCCTTGTCACGGATGGTGGTGTAAACCTTCAGCCCTTGCGTATACGCGGCATCCTGGTACTCGTTGTAAACTGCCTGGCGGACCATTTCGGCTAGGTAGTCCGCCTTGACGCTAAATTCGGGGCTGCCATGGGCCGTAATAATGGGTTGTTGCTGGGCAATCTGGTATTGCTCGTCGCTGATATATTTCAGATCATGCATGCGGCGCAGCACATACAGTTGCCGAATCTTGGCGCGTTTCGGATTTACAATGGGATTATATGCAGAAGGTGCCTTGGGCAAACCAGCAAGCATGGCAGCTTCGGCAATCGAAATCTGGGAAAGCGGCTTGCCAAAGTAAATCTGGGAGGCCATCGCAAAGCCGTAAGCGCGCTCGCCAAGATAAATCTGATTGATATAGAGTTGAAGGATATCGTCCTTGCTCAGATTATGTTCTATTTTGAGCGTGAGCAGTACTTCGTTGAATTTGCGGGTCCAGGTTTTTTCCTTGGTCAGAAAAAAATTTCGCGCCACCTGCATGGTGATGGTGCTGGCGCCCTGCCTGACGGTGCCAGCGGTGAAATTTGAAAGTGCCGCCCGGATCACACCCGAATAATCTATTCCGCCATGTTCGTAGAAACGGTCGTCTTCGGCTGAAAGAATGGCATCCTTCATGATTTCCGGCACATCGGATATTTTGACCAGGGCACGGCGTTCCTCACCGAATTCACCCAGCAGCGTGCCTTCAGCGCTGTAGATGCGCAGCGGAATTTTGGGGCGATAATCAGTCAGCACTTCCAGTGAAGGTAAAGTCGGATAAGCTATGATTGCCGCCAGTCCCAGCAGTATGGTCGGCAACAGAAATAAGGCGAGAATGACTAGGGCAAGAGGGGGCCAGCTACGTAAAGACATGCGTGATTGTCCGATAAAAATTTACAGTGGAATTGAGTGCTGAATTATATCGGCTCTGGGAATATAAATAACCCCTAAAAATAGCTTTACACAATTTATGCTTATTGCTAGGATTTAAACCAGTTTATACAAATAGAGCGCTAACCGGCCAATGCTTAAAGTAAATTTTGACATACCGCTGGATTTCCTGTGGGCGAAATCACCGCCGCTGATTGGCGTGGATATCAGCGCATCATCGGTCAAGATGGTTGAGCTGAGCGAGTTGCCAAAAAAAGGCGGCTACGCCATTGAGCGTTATGCGATCGAGCTGTTGCCCAAGGATGCAATCACGGATGGCAATATCAACAATCTTGAAGCTGTTTCCGAAAGCATGCAACGGGCCTGGAAGCGCATGGGCACGCGAATCAGGAACGTAAGCATGGCATTGCCGGCAGCAGCCGTGATCACCAAGAAGATATTGTTGCCAGCCGGCTTGCGCGAAGAGGATCTTGAATATCAAGTCGAGTCCGAAGCCAACCAGTACATCCCATTCGCTCTGGAAGAGGTTAATCTCGACTTCCAGGTAATCGGCATTTCGCCTGAAAATCCCGAGGAGCTGGAGGTGTTGCTGGCAGCTTCCCGCAAGGCAAATGTTGAAGACCGCGTTGCAGCAGCCCAGCTGGCCGGGCTTAAAACTCTGGTAATGGATGTTGAACCGTATGCGGCCGAAATGGCTTTCGAACAGATCAGTGCACAGCTTCCCGATGCTGCGGTAGACAAGTGCGTCGCATTGGTCGATATCGGCGCGAATGTGATGAACGTGAATGTGTTGCGCAACGGAGAATCGGTATATTCCCGGGACCAGCAGGTGGGCGGCGACCAATTGACTGAGCAAATACAAAGTGTATTCGGCTTGTCCGTCGAGGAGGCGGAATCTGCAAAACGCAATGGTGGTTTGCCGGACAATTACGAGAGCGATGTATTATCGCCTTTCCGCGAAAACGTGGTGACTGAAATCGCTCGCGCGTTGCAGTTCTTCTTCACCTCGACGCAATACCACGAGGTGGATTACATCGTGCTTTCCGGAGGATGCGCGTCTTTGCCAGGACTGGATGATGCGGTTGCGACACGGATCCAGGTCAGTACCATGGTGGCGAACCCGTTTGCGCTGATGAAACTGTCGGGAAGGATCAAGCCGAGGCAATTGCAGGCCGATGCGCCTTCGTTGATCATCGCTTGCGGGCTGGCCATGCGGAGGTTCGATCCATCGTGATACGCGTAAACCTTCTGCCACATCGCGCCGAAAAGCGACGCGCACGCCAAGTCCAGTTTATCGCGTTCAGTGTGATTTCCTTGGTGATCGGCGCCATGCTGGTCCTGTCGGTGCAGTTTGCAATCGATGCACAGATATCCTATCAGGAAAGACGCAATACCTACCTGAAACAGGAAACGGCTGTACTGGATAAGCAGATTGCGCAAATAAGAAAACTCCGCGAACAGACCCAGGCGCTGCTGGCACGCAAGAACGTCGTGGAAAACCTGCAAAGCACACGTTCGGACGTGGTGCATCTGCTGGACCAGATGTTGCGCATCCTGCCCGAAGGGGTTTATCTGAAAACGCTGAAACAGACTGGCAACAGAATTTTCGTGAATGGCTATGCACAGTCGAATGCGCGCGTTTCCACCCTTATGCGTGCAATCGAAGACTCGCCCTGGCTGGATACACCGACGTTGATAGAAATACATGCAACGACCGCGAGAGGCAGTCGCATCAATGAATTTTCATTGACCTTCAACTTGACCAAACAGCAAAAACCGGTCAACCCTCGGACCCCCGGCAAACCTGCCGGGCCTAAGCGTTAAGGTGTCACGATGAATCTGGATGACCTGAAGCAAAGTCTGAATGACCTGAAAAACCTGGATCCTAAGACGCCGGGTGCGTGGCCATGGTCCGCCAAAATAATTGCCTTCGCGGCGATGTTTGTTGCCGTGGTTGTGGCGGGCGCGTTTTTTATCTGGCAGGACCAATTGAATACTTTGGACAATGCCAGACAGGAGGAAGGCAAGTTGAAGGAAACCTTCCTGAATAAAAAGAGGCAGGCAATCAATCTTGATTTGATCAAGAAACAGCTTACCGAAACCCAGGAATCGTTCGGGGCGCTGCTTAAACAGCTGCCAAGCAAGTCCGAAATGGATGCGTTGCTGACCGATATCAATCAGGCCGGGCTTGGGCGCGGACTGCAGTTTGATCTGTTCAAGCCTGGACCAGAAAAAAAGGAAGGGGCCTTTGCCGAGCAGCCGATCACCATCAAGGTATCGGGCAGCTATGATGACATCGGCAAATTTTCCAGCGATATCGCGATGCTCCCGCGCATCGTGACCCTGAATAACATTTCGATAGCTTCAGGGGGCAAAGATTTGACGATGAGCGCGACAGCGAAAACCTTCCGCTACCTTGACCCGTCCGAACTGGCAGCCCAGAAAGCCGGGCAACGGAAAGGAGCGAGACGATAATGAAGCTGATGATCTGTTTTGCGTTTGTTTCGCTATTGCTGGCAGGTTGCGGCGGCGATGAAATGCAGGATCTGCATGATTTCGTCAAAAATTCCGGCGCTGACATGCGCGGAAAGATCG
>JAJDNO010000035.1 GCA_022340615.1 Gallionella sp.
CCCATGCGACTTTTCAGTACACCGACGTTTTCCTGCAACAGGGCCGGACCATTGTTATGCATTTTCATGATTGCCCCCGGTTGAATCGATTTCCAGTTCCACGGTACCAAATGGAAATTTCTTGTATCCGAGCGGATGTTGCTCCAGCGCATGCGCTGCCGCACCTGGCAAGCGCAACAGCAAATAGAGCATTTCACCTTGCTCAGGCGTAAAGCCCAAGTCGGCAAGCGCGGCGGCGGCCACGCCCGACATTGCGAGAGGGCAGCCCGCTGCTGCCTCCAGGGCGTGCAGGTTTTGCTGCAACCATGGCATGTGTGCTCCCGAGTTGTAGCGAACCAGACAGGCCAACGTTTGCTTCACCGTAGTGGCTGTGCTGACACCATAAGGATCGAAACCCGGAGGGTGTTCCGGCGTCGGCCAGATGCTGCCGGGAATTTCCTCCAAACTGACAAGCCGCTTCTGCCAGGCTTCGAGATTGGTGCCACATGCTGCCCAATCTTCCATCGCCAAAAATACTTCATGGCCTCCGGTAAACTGCCCCGCGCCTACCGCCAGTGCGGCCATCAAGGAGGCAGCAGCCGTCGAACCGCAAACGCCTCCGCACATGGCAGCATGCACGGAGGCATCACGCGGACCGGGATTGGCCAATGCGACAGCGAGTGCTTCCAGCAAATCCGCCTGGGTTTCAGTTGGGGCTTCTTCATGAAACAGCAGATATAGCATCTCAACCCAGCGTGCCTGGCCCAGCATCTCGCCGTAAACATCGTAACCACGGCAATAGGTGGCACGGATTGCAAATGGATTGTCAGGTTCGGCTTCTTCGCGCCAGATGCGGCTGCGAATGGCATTGGGATTTTCGGTATCGCTCATACTGTTCTCGCTGCTAGAAGTTAAGTCATATCCGATATCGTTTATAGCATATACGCAAGCAGAGTCCGTGGCATTCAGCGGCTGAACAGCGCAACACAAGCTTCCTTGTAGTATCCACGGCAGATCAATACTGGAAGGATACTGCCCGGACTATCTTATTGTTGCAGATACGTTGATGGCTTCCACGATTGTCCTATCGTCCCAATGTTCTGAGACGCAGCTCCATCGGTGGTGCCTCTTCCCTGTCCACACGCACATCCAGCACAGTCGGTCCCGGATGGCGCAGAATCGCATCGAGATCGAGATTGTCAAAGTCCTGGGCGGTGTGAATCACATGGCCAGTGATTCCCATGGATTCGGCCATCATCTTGAAATCGACCGTTGGCAATTCGAAGGCAACTTGTTCGGCACCGGCCATACGCTGGCCGAACTTCACCATGCCCAGCGCCGCGTCGTTGAGGATCACGAACAGCACCGTGAGCTTCTCGGTCAGCGCCACAGTCATTTCCTGGCCATTCATCAGCAGGCTGCCATCGCCGGTGATGCAGACCACAGGAACCGCGCGATTCGCCAGCGCGGTTCCCACCGCGCCACCGATCGCCCAACCCATCGGCGCAAAATTCATCGTCACACGTATCCAGCCACCTGTGCTGGGACGGTGATCGTGCATCGCTAGATTATGAATCCCCCATATCGTGCTGTTACCGGTGTCGGTCAGGAAGCGCGTTTCGGGGGGACTCCGCCAGCCGAGTTCGCGCATCAGGTACTGGGGTTTGATGGGTGCATCCGAACTTGCCGGTCTGAAGGGATCACCCACCGTAATTTTTTTGAATTTTCGCTTCTCGCCGGCGGAAATCTGTTCTGGGCCATCTCTGCGCAACGTGCGCAGCACCCGTTCGAACACCGGTCGTATTGCGCCGAGCACATGCAATCGCGCCATCGGCGAACGCGCCAGGTGGGATTCCAGGGGATCTACATGCACCAGCCGGCTGTTCAGCACCGCTTCGCTCCAGCCGTTGCTGGTCCATTCGCTCAGGTTGGATCCGACAACCAGGATCAGGTCCACCTCCTTGTCTTCAACGGCTGCCACGGCGGACCGGTGCCCGGCAAATCCGAACACGCCGCGATATAAAGGATGGCGCGGGCTGATGAAGCCTTTCGCATCCGGCGTGACCACAAAAATGCCGCCCATCCTTTCGACCAGTTCGATAATCAAATCTATCGCTTCGCCGCAGCCGCTGCCGATCAGCACCACCGTTTTTCTGGATTGCGCCAGTATCGTCTGCAGTTCACGAACCGCCGCATCATCCACCGCAGCCAGCGGCTTGAGCAAGTGCGCCATATTGTAGGATGGGCCCGTTTTCATCGTCGTACGCAATACATCCATCGGGATGCTCAGGTGAACCGGGCCGGGTGTCGGCTGGTATGCGCTCAACAACGCGTTGGTCAGCTGTCTTTGCAATTGATCCGGATGGGATATCAAAGCGCTGTAGCGCGTACAGGTGCGGAACATATCCACGGTATCCAGACCGGGGCCTGATGCTTCCTGAAGCGCTCCCTTGCCCAGCAAGCGCAATGAAGGCTGGGCGGTGATGACCAGCATCGGGATCTCGTTTTCAAACGCGCATGCCACACCGGTGATCAGGTTGGTTGCACCAGGACCTGCTGTAGAACAGCACACACCGAGCCTGCCCGATTCACGGGAATAGCCATCTGCCATGAAAGCGGCGCCTGTTTCATGCCTGGCTCCCACAGGGCGCAAACCTCCGCGCCTTGCGCTGCGCGCCATCGCGTTGTACAACGGCTCGATTGCGCCACCGGGTACGCCGAACACGAATTCGACACCGATTTGTTCCAGGTAGGCAACCAGCAAATCTCCAGCCTCAACAGCTTGTTGGCGAAGATTTTCTTCGAGAAATTTTTCTTGCATTAGACTTTTCATTAACTGATCTCTTAACCAGTTGGAAACATATCACTCGCCGGTCGATTCAACTTTACGGGCTTTTCAATCAACACAAATTCCGAAAAATCTGCCCATTAAATCTATTAGTTAAACCTGCAAGTTGATTAATTGCTATAACTGTAGCACAGGAAGGGCATTGCACAATATTGTGTAGCAAAATTTTACTTCGTCGGCTTTGCCGTTTTGCCGGAAATTGATGGCCCTTGGAGGGCATTGAAAACACGCAAAGAAAGGGTTGTGCGCTTGGTTGTGGAACCGAAACGCGGATACAGCGCTACCCCTTGCTCCATCTAACTGAAAAAGGGATAGCTAATCAACGGTGAGGATAGAGCGGTTCGTAATCGAACTACAGAAACATCAACGTTCTGGCTAGTCCGCCAGCAACTGCTTGAGTTCCCCGCTCTGGTACATCTCGGTCATGATGTCGGAGCCGCCGACAAATTCACCCTTGATATACAGCTGCGGAACGGTCGGCCAGTTGGCATAATCCTTAACCCCCTGGCGGATTTCCGAGTCTTGCAACACGTCCACCGTGAATAATTCTTTCACGCCCAGCGCGCTGAGTATGCGTACTGCGTTTGCGGAAAAGCCGCATTGTGGAAACTGCGGACTGCCTTTCATGTACAGGACCACCGGATGCGTGGTGACTTGTTCTTTGATGCGTTGCTGAATATCTGTGCTCATTGCGTTATACCTTAATTAAATGGTCAGG
>JAJDNO010000036.1 GCA_022340615.1 Gallionella sp.
GGGCACGCCTACCTGCTGCACGGACACGCGGCTCGCAAGCAGGTCGACGACGGCATGCTGCTGATCGGCGATGCGGCCGGACTGGCCTACCCGCAAAGCGGTGAAGGCATCAGGCCGGCAGTCGAGTCCGGCCTGATCGCCGCCGCGATAATCATCGAAGCGGACCGCGACTACAGCATTGCGCGGCTGCAGCCCTATGCCGACCGGCTGATCGAACGCTACGGCGACGAACCGTCTTCGGATCCGGGTGAACCCGGATTCCTGCGCAAACTGCTTGCCGGCAGGCTGCTCGACAACAAGTGGTTCACACGCCATGTGGTACTGGATCGCTGGTTCCTGCATGCCGACCAGCAGGCGCTATATGCTGCAGGGGACTGAAGCGCATCGCTGATATCGGCCCGCTGATCAGGAACGAATGTCTGCATGCAATCTGCGCTAGAATATCCCGTCGTATTTTCAACCCCGAACCAGATTTTACCTGGACACGGCCATGTCCTGCGAATTCATCCACGAACCGGACGCCACTTGTTTTTCCGATGGAACTTGCGCCACGCAACGGGATTCCTATCCAGGAATCCGTCATAATTCATCAGCCACCGCTTGATGCACCGCTACGCGAACGAAGCGTACTCGCACTGAACTTATAATTTTTCAGAAGGTAATACCATGAGTCCCGCATCGAATCCCGATACGAATGACAACATAGACCCGGTGTGCGGAATGACCGTGAAGCCGGACACAAATCTGCGCCATCTGCACAACGGCAAAACCTATCTGTTCTGCAATCCGAAATGCCAGGCGAAGTTTATCGCGGCACCGGAAAAATATATTTTCGGCGGTGTCACCGAAAGCGGCGAAATCAAGGACCCGGTTTGCGGAATGACCGTGAAGCCGGACAGCCCGCTGCGCCACGACCACAAGGGCAAGACCTGGCTGTTCTGTAATCCGAAGTGCCAGGCGAAGTTCTCAGCAGACCCCGACAAGTATCTTAAACCGGCCGAGCCTGAGGTTGCGATACCGGGTGCGGTGTACATCTGTCCGATGGATCCCGAGGTTCGGGAATCCAAGCCCGGAGCATGCCCGGTCTGCGGCATGGCGCTGGAACCGGAGGATGCGCTGCCGAAGCCGGACATCACCGAGTATTTCTGCCCGATGCATCCCGAGGTCATTCAGGATGCACCCGGGACTTGCCCGAAATGCGGCATGGCGCTTGAGGAGAGGACGATAGCGGCCAAGGAGGATAATCCTGAGCTGGACGACATGACGCGGCGCTTCTGGATCGGCGTGGCCCTGGCTGTTCCGGTGTTCGTGATGGCAATGGCATCAGATATGTGGACCGGCTTTGTGCCGCAGATGATCTCGTTTACGCATCTGCAATGGATCGAGTTCCTGCTGGCGACGCCGGTGGTACTGTGGTGCGGCTGGCCGTTCTTTCAGCGCGGCTGGTCATCGGTAGTGAGCTGGCACCTGAACATGTTCACGCTGATCGCGCTGGGCGTCGGCGTGGCCTGGACATATAGCGTGGTCGGCACGATTCTGCCGGATATATTTCCGGCATCGTTGCGCCGCGCGGACGGCACGTTGCCGATCTATTTCGAGGCGGCGGCAATGATCACCGTGCTTGTGCTGATGGGACAAGTGCTCGAACTGAAGGCGCGCAGCCGCACCAATACCGCAATCAAGCTGCTGCTGGGCCTCGCGCCGAAGACCGCGCGCATCGTGCGGGATGACGGCAGGGAAGAAGACATCAAACTGGAGCAGGTGCAGGTCGGCGACGTGCTGCGCGTGCGCCCCGGTGAAAAGATTCCGGTGGATGGCAAGGTGGTCGAAGGAAGAAGTTCGGTCGACGAATCGATGGTGACCGGTGAGCCGATTCCGGTCGAAAAGCAGCAGGAAGATCGCCTGATCGGCGCGACGATGAACGGCACCGGAGGCTTGTTGATGCGCGCCGAAAAAGTCGGCACGCATACCTTGCTTGCACAGATCGTGCGCATGGTCAGCGAAGCTCAGCGTTCGCGCGCGCCGATACAGCGGCTCGCCGATGTCGTGTCCGGCTATTTCGTGCCTATCGTGGTATCAATCTCTCTGCTGGCCTTCGGCATCTGGATGATTTGGGGGCCCGAACCCAGATTCGCGCACGCCATCGTTGCGGCGGTGTCGGTGCTGATCATCGCATGCCCTTGCGCGCTGGGCCTGGCGACGCCAATCTCGATCATGGTCGGCACCGGGCGCGGTGCGACCGCTGGCGTGCTGATCAAGAACGCCGAAGCGCTGGAGATCATGGAAAAAGTGGATACGCTGGTGACCGACAAGACCGGCACGCTGACCGAGGGCAAACCGAAGCTGACCTCGGTTGTGGCACTGCAAGGATTCCAGGACAACGATATTCTGCAGTTGGGCGCCAGCCTGGAGCGTGCCAGCGAACATCCTTTGGCGGACGCCATTGTGAAGGGAGCTGCGCAACGCGGACTGGCATTGGCCGAGGTCAGGGATTTTCAATCGGCCAGCGGCAAGGGCATCACCGGCATGGTTTCCGGCCGCAAGGTGTCGATAGGCAACCAGACATATTTTGCCGAGCTGGGCATCGCGATGGATGCGCTGACCGAACGCGCCGATGCGCTGCGCGCAGAAGGCCAGACCGTGATGTTCGTCGCCGCCGATGGTCTGCCTGCCGGGTTGCTCGGCGTGGCGGACCCGATCAAGGAGACATCACTGGAAGCCGTGCAGGCGCTCCACGCTGCAGGATTGAAGCTGGTCATGATCACCGGTGACAGTCGTGCAACCGCTGAAGTTGTCGCGCGCAAGCTGGGCATAGATCGCGTGGTAGCCGAAGTGCTGCCGGATCAAAAGGCGGAGATAATAAAACAGCTGCAAGCCGAGGGACGGATCGTCGCGATGGCCGGTGACGGCATAAACGACGCGCCGGCGCTGGCACAGGCGCAGGTCGGTATCGCGATGGGCACCGGCACCGATGTCGCGATGCAAAGTGCCGGGGTGACGCTGGTCAAGGGCGACCTGAACGGCATCGTCCGCGCGCGCCACCTGAGCCAGGCGACGATGCGCAACATCCGGCAGAACCTGTTCTTCGCGTTTGTCTACAACACGCTCGGCGTGCCGATCGCTGCCGGGCTGCTGTATCCGGTCTTCGGCCTGCTGCTGTCGCCGATCATCGCGGCAGCGGCGATGAGTTTCAGTTCGGTGTCGGTGATCACCAATGCGCTGCGGCTGGGTCGCGCGAAATTATAAAGAGCCCTGAGTTGGCGAAATTGCCAGACATCAAACGCATCGGTCTGGCGCTCGCGCCAAACACTACTTGTACGCAACAGCTGCGCTGGTCGGGCCGGTCAGACTGATAATTTCAAATCGCTTGAACCCGGCTTCACTGCACCATTCACGGAAGTTTGCGCCGGTGTAGTCAAAGGCATCGCCGAATTCGATCAGCATATTGAGCGACATTAACAGGCCAAACGCATTTTCCCTTCTTGCGTCATCGATCAGGTTCTCGATCGCGATGAAGGCTCCGCCTTCGGGCAGTGCATCATATGCCTTCCTGATGAGTATCTTTTTGTTTTCCAGGTTCCAGTCATGCAGGATGTTTCCCATGGTGATGACATCCGCCTTGGGCAGTTCGTCTTTGAAGAAATCTCCTGAGATTGCCTTGATTTTTCCTTCCATTCCTGCTGCTTCGATGTGCTTCTGTGCCAGAGGTAATACGGGAGGCAGATCGAAGCTGTTGAAATCCAGATGCTGATGGCGTGTTCCCACGATACGTGACAGCAGGGCCAAGGCACCGCCTATGTCACTGACTGATTTGTATTTTGAAAAATCAAACTTCTCCGCAAGTTGTGCAAAGTTTGCCGCCTGAAAACCGGTCATCGCATCCAGGAACGCGCCCAACGAGGCTTCGTTTGAATAGAGCGCCTCAAATACCGATTTGCCGCCGTGACGGGTTTCATTCTGCGGTTGTCCGGTTTTGAGCGCGGAACCAAGGTTGTTCCAGAACCCGAACAGGCGTGAATTCAGCATCTCGGGCAAGCCGCCTATGTAGGTGTGGCTTTTTTTATTCAGGAATGCCGCGGTCTGCGGTGTGCATTTGTAACTACCTTCCGGTCCATTTCCGTCCCTGTCGAGAAATTTCAATGCCACCAGCGCATCAAAGAAATCATAGGTCCCGCGAGGGTGTAGCCCGAGTGCTTTTCCAAGATTCGAAGCAGTCATTTCCCCATCACCCAGCACGGTAAATAAATCCAGTTCCACCGCTGTAAGAAGAACTTTGGATGCCCAAAAGGCGGTAGCGGTTTGCATGATATGACCCGGGTCAAGATGGTCTTTCATGTCGCTATCCTTGAATGTGTCGACTTCGGCTGGGTGGTTCATGTTTGTATCTCCATTGAGTTATGGGGATTTGTAATTTAGTATTGTATTTATGCAATGTATATAGGACATGGTGCAAAGCATGATTGCAAAATTGCAATATCAATTGACCAGCCCTGACCTCGAAGTACTTTTGGCGCTCGTGCGCGGCGGTACGCTTGATGCAGCTTCGGGACGATTGGGCGTCGACAGCTCAACAGTTTTCAGGGCAATACAGCGGATTGAAAAGGGCCTCGGCCAGAGGTTGTTTGAGCGCAAACGATCAGGCTATTTACCGTATGAACTCGTACAAACCCTGGTGGAACATGCAGAACGAATAGAGACCGAACTGGAATCTGCACGATCGGCAACGCAACAAATATCCGGGGATGTATCGGGTATTGTACGGATTACGACCACCAACTCCATTCTTCACGGCCTGATCGTTCCATGCCTTAAACAATTGAGCGCAAGCCATCCAATGCTGGACTTTGAACTGCACACTGGCAGCGTATCGGCCAACCTTTCCCGACACGATGCAGACATTGCTGTGCGCGCTACCAAACATCCGCCGCAGCATCTGGCAGGGAAGCACGTCGGTACGATCCGCTTGGCGATGTATACGGGAACGAATTGCGCGGTAAAGAGTGTCTCGGATGCTATGAAGCAAACTGCACCGTGGATCGAACCTGACGATGCGAGCCCAAACCATCCTTCAATACGCTGGAGAATGCGGCACTTGCCCAAAGTCGTGCCAAAGTACCGTGTCAACGATTTCCTCGCAGTGATGAGCATGATCGAACTGGGTTTTGGTGTAGGTATCCTGCCGGTGTTTCTGGCCGAAGGCCACAAAGGACTTGTACGCATTACGGACGCACTGGACGAATGCCAGAATGAGCTATGGGTGCTGACACACCCTGAATCCAGGCATCTGCGTCGCATAGCAACGGTTTTCAGCCATCTTTCAAAGAACCTTAACCTGGACAGGTATGTATAGGCCACACAGGCAGGTCAGAAACGACCGGATGCCTGGTTCGCCAGCCCGGTTTGCTTGCCAGCCAGACCTGCATTGTGTCAGCGCCCGGCCACGATGCGAAACATCACACAGAACCCGTTCATCGTTTTCGTCTGCAACATGCCGGGCGTGGCGATTGCGTCCGGGCCGGGAAATAGCGGCCTGCCTCTTGAAATTTCCATGATCGGCTCCATTTCTGCTTCCGGGTTTTCGTTTTAACAGATTAAGGGATTCAAAATGACTGAGAATATTGCCGCCAATCGCGAAACGATGGGATTCCAGACGGAAGTCAAACAGCTTCTGCAACTGATGATCCATTCGCTGTATTCCAACCGCGAAATCTTCCTGCGGGAACTGGTTTCCAACGCGTCCGACGCCTGCGACAAATTGCGCTTCGAGGCGCTGCACAACGACAGCCTGTTCGAAAACGATTCCGACCTGCAGATACGAGTCAGCTACGACAAGGATGCCCGTACCCTGACGATCAGCGACAACGGTATCGGGATGAGCCGGGACGAAGTGGTCAACAACCTCGGCACGATCGCAAAATCGGGCACGCGCGAATTCTTTACCAAGCTGAGCGGCGACCAGCAGAAGGACGCCAGCCTGATCGGCCAGTTCGGAGTCGGCTTCTATTCCTCATTCATCGTCGCGGACAGGGTCACGGTCTTGACGCGCCGCGCCGGCGAAAAGACTGACCAGGGCGTGCGCTGGGAGTCGGACGGCGGAGGCGAATTCACCATAGAAATGATCGAAAGGCCGTCACGCGGCACGGATATCACGCTGCACCTGCGCGAAGACCAGGACGACCTGCTCAACGGCCACCGGATTCGTTCCATCATCCACAAATATTCCGATCATATCGTCCAGCCCATCGTGATGAAGAAGGAAGAGTGGAAGGACGACAAACAGGTCATCACCGACGAGGATGAAACCGTCAACCAGGCTTCCGCACTGTGGGCGCGTTCCAGGAGCGAGATCAGCGACGACGAATACAAGGCGTTCTACAAGCACGTCGGACATGATTTCGAGGATCCGCTGGCCTGGACCCATGCGCGCGTGGAAGGCCGCCAGGAATATACCCAGCTGCTGTATGTCCCGGCGCGCGCGCCATTCGATATGTGGGACCGCAATGTGCGCCATGGCGTGAAGCTGTACGTGCGCCGCGTGTTCATCATGGACGATGCCGAGCAGCTGCTGCCAAACTACCTGCGCTTCGTGCGCGGAGTTGTCGATTCCAGCGACCTGCCGCTGAACGTGTCGCGCGAGATACTGCAGGAATCGAAGGACATCGATGCGATACGAAAGGGCTGCACCAACAAGGTGCTTGGCCTGCTGGAAGAACTGGCAACCAGCGACAAGGAAAAATACGCGAAGTTCTGGGACGAGTTCGGGCAGGTGCTGAAGGAGGGCGCTGCGGAAGATTTCGCGAACAAGGACCGGATTGCCGGCCTGCTGCGATTTGCGTCCACCCATGCAGACACCGATGCGGCGACAGTTTCGCTCGCCGATTACATCGCACGCATGAAGGATGGCCAGGACAAGATCTATTACATTACCGCCGAGACATTCAATGCGGCGAAAAACAGCCCGCACCTCGAGGTGTTCCGGAAGAAGGGCATCGAGGTGCTGCTGCTATCCGACCGCGTCGACGAATGGGTTACCGGTTCGCTGACCGAGTTCGACGGCAAGCAACTGGTTTCGGTCGCGAAGGGCGGGCTGGATCTGGGCAAACTGGAAGACGAGGCCGAGAAACAGGAGCAGGAAAAACAGGCCAGCGAGCACAAGGACCTGATCGAGAAGATCAAAAAGACGCTGGACAAGCGCGTCAAGGAAGTCCGCGTCACGCATCGCCTGACCGATTCTCCGGCCTGCCTGGTTTCCGACGAGCATGACATAAGCGGCAACATGGCGCGCATGCTCAAGGCTGCCGGGCAGAAAATGCCGGCGACTTTGCCGATTCTGGAGATCAACCCGAACCATCCGGTGGTGATGCGCCTGAAAGACGAGGAGGAGCATTTCGACGACTGGGCTGCTGTGCTGTTCGACCAGGCGATGCTGGCCGAAGGCGGGCAACTGGATGATCCGGCCGGCTTCGTGAAACGGGTCAACCAGCTGATGCTGGAGATGCGCGCAGGCTGAAATTGACGCCGGAGTTTTATTGGTACAACAGGGCCGGAGAAATCCGGCCCTGTTGTTTTCAGGCCGTGAACCAGACGAAAGGGCTGTGCTAAAGCTCGCCGGGCCGCATCTGGTAAGGCTCCATCGTAACCGACTCGACCCGGTCGCCGAGCATGACCAGTTGGCCTTCAAGCCGGGTGTTGCCGGTTTCGCTGAATTCGAATCGGTAAGTTCGGCGCAATACCCTGCGACCCGATTTGTCGCGTGCCAGCTTCAGAGCGGTTCCTGCGACCGTATCGTCGAGAAACTGCAGCTGCGCGTCGTCGCAGATGCGCCTGCCCGCGTTGCGGGCGATTTCGTGCGCACGCATGCTGTCAAACCAGAACCACGCCAACGCGGCCAGCAACAGCAGGAAAAGCAGACTGATTATGTCCATTCTCGGGGGAACGCTATGAGACCATTTTTAAAAGCTTAACGGATTCTCTCAGATATATTGATAATTTACCTTGCCATACTCATCAAACCAGCGTACAAGGCACCTAGGTATTTGATTCAAAGCTTTTGCAGTACTGGTATTCCATGTGCAATCTTCGTTTCAAATAATTTTGCGGGGGGATTCCCCGTTTTTTCAAGTAGGAGTAGTCACATGGCAACAGGTACAGTTAAATGGTTCAACGACTCAAAGGGTTTTGGTTTTGTCACTCCCGATGATGGCAGCGAAGATCTTTTCGCGCACTTTTCCGCGATCAACATGAGCGGTTTCAAAACACTCAAAGAAGGCCAGAAGGTCAACTTTGAAGTTACACAGGGCCCCAAGGGCAAACAGGCTTCAAACATTCAGGAAGAATCCTGATCGATTATTGAGTTTGCAGGAAAGCCCGGCACTTCCGTGCCGGGCTTTTTTTGTTTGGTGGGCCTGAAATTGGTGGGCGGTACTGGGTTCGAACCAGTGACCCCTGCCGTGTGAAGGCAGTGCTCTACCACTGAGCTAACCGCCCGAAGAGGGCGCGAATTAGAGCACAATGCGCCAACGACGGTCAATGCCGCACGACAACTTTGTGCATATACGGCAAAGCCCGTAAAATGCGCGCCTCATTTCGCTTCGATTGTTCAAGTCATGACCATCCGCACCCGATTCGCTCCCAGCCCGACCGGCTACCTCCACATCGGCGGCGCACGCACCGCCCTGTTCTCATGGGCGTATGCGCGCAAGTTCGGCGGCACCTTTGTTTTGCGTATTGAGGATACCGACGTGGAGCGCTCCACACCGGAAGCGGTGCAGGCCATTCTAGACGGCATGAAATGGCTGAACCTCGATTATGACGAAGGCCCTTATTACCAGATGCAGCGCATGTACCGCTACAAGGAGGTGATACAGCTGATGCTGGAGCAGGGACTGGCCTACCATTGCTACACTTCTCCGGAGGAACTGGAAGCAATGCGCGAGGCGCAGCGCTCGAAAGGCGAAAAGCCGCGCTATGACGGACGCTGGCGCCCTGAGCCCGGAAAGTTGCTGCCTGTACCGCCGTCTGGCGTTCAGCCGGTGGTTCGTTTCCGGAATCCGGCATCCGGGACCGTGGCCTGGCAGGATCTCGTCAAGGGTGTGATCGAGTTCGACAACGCGGAACTGGATGACCTGGTCATTGCCCGTGCCGACGGCACGCCTACCTATAATTTTTGCGTGGTGGTGGACGACTGGGATATGAACATCACCCATGTGATTCGCGGCGACGACCACGTCAACAACACGCCGCGCCAGATCAACATCCTCAAGGCGCTAGGCGCAACCGCTCCGCAGTATGCACACCTGTCGATGATCCTCGGCGACGATGGCACCAAGTTATCCAAGCGCCACGGCGCAGTCAGCGTGATGCAATATGATGAAGATGGATACCTGCCTGAAGCGGTGATCAATTACCTGGCGCGCCTTGGTTGGTCGCACGGGGACGACGAGATATTTTCCGCGGAGCAATTCTGTTCATGGTTCGATCTCAACCACATCACGCCATCTGCCGCGCAGTTCAACACCGAGAAACTGAATTGGGTCAACCAGCATTACCTCAAACAGGCCGACAATGCGCGCCTGTCTGCGCTGGTAAGGCCTCGACTGGAGGCGCGCGGTGTATCGGTTGGTGCTTCGCCTGTGCTGGAGGATGTTGTGGCACTCTACAAGGAGCGTGTGTCCACGCTGAATGAACTTGCCGATGAAGCCGAAGTGTTTTATATCGACCTTCACCCGGCTAAGGAATTGCTGGATGAACAGCTTTCAGCCGAAGCCTTGCCTGCGTTGCGCGAACTTTCCGAACGTTTTGCCGATATCGCCTGGGAGGCACCCGCACTGGGCGCTCTGATCAAGGAATTGCTGGCCAAACATAAATTGAAGATGCCACGGCTGGCGATGCCATTGCGCGTGATGCTGGTTGGCCAGACGCATACCCCGTCGGTGGATGCGGTGCTCGCACTGTTCCCGCGCGAGACGGTGCTGGCGCGGATGAGAAGATACCTCTGATATTCGGCCGACAACAAAAAAGCACGCCCGGGGGCGTGCTTTTTTTTGCTTTGCTGGTTTTTCAGCGCATGGTGTTAACGATTGCCATTGTTGCCGCGACCGTATGCATAGCCGGAGCGCTCGCCGCTGCGGCGCGGTGCATTGTTGCCGCCGCGGTTGTTGCCGAAACTGCGTTCCGGACTGCGCGGCTGGCTGGCACCGTTTCCGCCAAAACCCTGGCCGCCGCCTACACCCAGCGTATTGCCGTTGCTTTGGCCGTGCCATTGACCATGGCCTTCCTTGCGTCCGGCATGGCTATGACGGCTGTCCGGTGCGCTTTGGTGAAAACCGTTGCCGGTCTTTCCGGGAAAGCCGCCGCTGCGGTTTCCGCCAAAGCCGCTATTGTTGCCGCTGCCGTAACCGCCACTGCGGCGCGGTCCATTGTTGCTGCGCGGGCGGTCCGAAGAAGGGCCGGTGCGCAGTTTGTACTTGGGCTCCAGGCCTTCGATGGTGTGCATCTTGATGTTTTGCTCGGTGTAGCGCTCGATACGCTTCAGCAACTGTGCATCGCGGTTGGATGCAAACGAGATTGCGATTCCCGATGAACCGCCTCGGCCGGTACGACCGATGCGGTGCACATAGTCTTCGGCGAACTTTGGCAGATCGAAATTGATCACGTGCGAAATGCCGCGCACGTCGAGACCGCGGGCAGCCACATCGGTGGCTACCAGGATGCGCACATTGCCGTTGCGCATGTTGAGAAGGGTGCGGTTGCGTTCTCGCTGGTTCATGTCGCCGTGCAAAGCCGCGACCGAAAGACCTTGTGCCGACAATCTGTCGGCCAGCGAATCAGCATCGCGCTTGGTGGCGGTAAACACCAGTGCCTGATTCATGTCCACGTCGGTCAGCAAATGGCTGAGCAACTTGTTTTTGTGCGCGACATCGTCGGCGAACATCATGCGTTGCTCGATATTCTCGTGCTTGTCCTTAGCCGCGGACACGGATATCTTTTTAGGTTCCTTGAGCAGACGCGAGGCCAGATTGCCGACCACGCCTTCAAGCGTCGCAGAGAACAACAGGGTCTGGCGCGTCTTCGGAGTGGCCTGGGAAATGCGTTCAACATCATCGACGAAACCCATGTCCAGCATGCGGTCCGCTTCGTCCAGGATCAGCATTTCAAGACGCGAGAAATCGATGCGGCCGCGCTCAATATGGTCGATCAACCTGCCCGGAGTGGCAACCAGGATATCCACATAGCCTGACAGCAGGCGATTCTGTACCGGGTAGGGCATGCCGCCCAGTATGCTGATGATCTTGAAGCGCATATTCTTGCCGTACTTGGTTGCGGCGTCGCAGACTTGCTGCGCCAGTTCGCGCGTAGGGGTCAATACCAGCACGCGCGGACCCTTGCCGGGCAATGCGGAGGGCGTGGCCAGGCGGTTCAGCGCGGGCAGGATGAAGGCCGCGGTCTTGCCGCTGCCGGTTTGCGCCGAAGCCATCAGGTCGTTGCCGGCGATGATTTCGGGGATGGCCTGTGCCTGAATCGGCGTTGGCTCTGTATAGCCGGTGTCGGCAATCGCCTTCAGGATGGCGGGGTTCAAATTCAGATTTTCAAATGACATCTTGCTTCCTTATAATTTTATCCAGGGGGAACTGTTCCGCAGTTCGGGCGCGAACCAGCACCCGGCTGCCAGAGCCGAATGCCGAATCGAATCCGGCATGACGAACTTATAAAGTTCCCTGGTGTTCGCGCAGGTATCAAACAGCCCGTTGAACGGGAGCGGGGTTAACCGGCGCATAAAACATCGTTGCTAACCGGAAACCCTGGAGAATCGCCAAATTGGAGAATCTGGGGCTTTTAGACAGGCGCGTAATGAAAACGCGCGAGAGATAGGTCAGATAACGATGAACCAATGCCGCCTTACCGGCGACAAGGCGCGCATTATACGGATGGGAAAAATAAAAGCCAGTAAAAGTTTGTCGCTACCTGCCATGTGCTAGAATGCGCGCCCTTTTAATCAGCAAGGCTGTATCCATGTCCCGCCAACTCCGAAATATCGCCATCATCGCCCACGTTGACCACGGCAAGACCACTCTGGTGGACAAGCTGCTCAGTCAGGCGGGTTCCTTTGCCGCCCATAAACATGTCGTCGAACGTGTGATGGACAGCAATGACCTGGAAAAGGAGCGCGGTATTACCATTCTGGCAAAGAACTGCGCAGTGGAATACGAAGGCGTGCATATCAACATCGTGGACACGCCCGGCCACGCCGACTTTGGCGGCGAAGTGGAGCGCGTTCTGGGCATGGTGGATGGCGTACTGTTGCTGGTGGACGCGGTGGAAGGCCCGATGCCGCAAACCCGTTTCGTGACCAAGAAAGCGCTCGCTCTGGGCCTGCGCCCGATCGTGGTGATCAACAAGGTGGACCGCGACGGAGCACGCCCCGACTGGGTTATCAACCAGACTTTCGACCTGTTCGACAAACTGGGTGCGAACGATGAACAGCTTGATTTCCCGGTGGTATATGCGTCGGCGCTGAATGGTTACGCTACCCTGGATCTGGACAAGCCCAGTACCGACATGCGCCCGTTGTTCGATGTGGTGCTGGAGAATGTTCCTGCACCGGATGCCGATGAGGATGCACCGCTGCAACTGCAAATTTCCGCGCTGGACTATTCCAGCTTCGTCGGCCGCATCGGCGTGGGTCGCGTGCGCCGCGGCCGCATCAAGCCGAACCAGGATGTGATGGTGATGAACGGCGACAAACCTCCCAAGCGCGCCCGGGTCAATCAGGTGCTGGGCTTTCGCGGTATCGAACGCGTATTGCTTGACGAGGCGGTTGCCGGCGACATCGTGCTGATCAACGGCATCGAGGAAATCGGCATCGGTGTAACACTGGCCGACGTCAACAAGCCCGAAGCATTACCCATGCCCAAGGTGGATGAACCTACCCTGACAATGAATCTGATGGTTAATACCTCGCCGCTGGCCGGACAGGAAGGAAAATTCGTTACCAGTCGCCAGATCCGCGACCGCCTGAACAAGGAACTGCTGGTGAACGTGGCGTTGCGCGTCGACGACACTGAAGAGGCCGATGTGTTCCTGCTGGCCGGTCGCGGCGAATTGCACCTGACCATCCTGCTGGAAAACATGCGCCGCGAGGGCTTCGAAATGGCCGTCGGCAAGCCGCGCGTGGTTTACCGCGAAATCAACGGCGAGAAGTGCGAACCTTACGAAGTGCTGACCGTGGACGTTGAAGACAACAACCAGGGTGCGGTGATGGAAGAACTTGGCCGCCGCCGCGGCGAATTGCAGGACATGCAGCCGGACGGACATGGCCGTGTGCGGCTGGAATACCGCATTCCGGCGCGCGGCCTGATCGGCTTCCAGTCCGAATTCATGACCATGACGCGCGGCACTGGCATCATGGCACACGTGTTCGACGACTATGCTCCGGTTAAGGCGGACATGCCCGGCCGTCGCAACGGCGTGCTGATATCGGCGGAGCAGGGCGAGGCGGTTGCGTATGCATTGTGGAAGCTGGAAGACCGCGGACGCATGTTCGTGTCGCCCGGCGACAAACTGTACGAGGGCATGATCATCGGCATCCACAGCCGCGACAACGATCTGGTCGTGAATCCGATCAAGGGAAAACAGCTGACCAACGTGCGGGCATCCGGCACCGACGAAGCGGTGCGACTGACACCGCCGGTGCGACTGACGCTGGAATCTGCGGTCGAGTTCATCGACGATGACGAACTGGTGGAAATCACGCCGCTGTCGATCCGGATACGCAAGCGTTACCTGACGGAAAACGAGCGCAAGCGCCAGGCCCGCGGACTGTAATCAAACGTGCTTGAAGCAAACCGGATAAGGGGTGCATGCGCACCCCTTTTTCATTCGTGAAGGCCGATTGGTTTATACTCACGCGTCGTCAAGCCCGGTAGCAATATTCATGGAATCTCAAGTCGGTATCCTCGTTTCTGTTCTGGCTGGCGTGATCGTCGGAGCTGTTGCGATCTGGCTGCTGCTGCGCGAACGCATCACGTCAGCCGAAGCACAGGCAAAAGGCGAAAGCCGGATCGAGGTTGCGCGCCTGGGTGAAAGGCTGGCTGCATTGCAGGAAGATGCCACTCGCCTGGCCAGGGAAAAGGATCAGCTTGCTGCACTGCGCGATCAACTCACCGCAGAGCAGCAGCGACTGAGCAACCAGGTTGCCGAGCTGACTACGATACTGGAATCGGAACGCAACCAGAACACGGAGAAGATAGCGCTGCTGAAGAATGCAGAGGAGCAGCTGTCCAACCGCTTCAAGACGCTGGCCAGCGAGATTCTGGAAGAGAAATCCCTGCGATTTACCGCTCAGAACCAGACCAACATTAAGCAGATACTAGAACCACTCAAAGTCAAAATCACGGAATTCCAGGGGCAAGTTCAAAAGGCCTACGATCAGGAAGGCAAAGACCGCTCTGCGCTAAGCGAGCAAGTCAAACAACTGATGGCTCTCAATAATCAGCTGTCTAAAGATGCACACAACCTAACCACTGCGCTGAAAGGGCAGTCAAAGACGCAGGGTAATTGGGGCGAATTCATACTTGAAAGGGTGCTGGAAGCTTCCGGATTGCGAAAGGGCCATGAATACGACGTGCAGGAAAGCCATACCCGCACAGATGGTTCGCGAGCGCAACCGGATGTGGTCGTGCATCTTCCGGAAGACAGGAATCTGATCGTCGATGCCAAGGTTTCGCTGAAAGCATACGAGGAGTATGCCAATGCGGAATCCGATCATTTGCGCGATGGGGCCATGAAGCGGCACCTTGATTCGGTGCGCGGTCATATCAAGGATTTGTCGGAAAAAAACTACCAGCAGCTTTATGGCCTGAAGTCGCTTGATTTCGTGCTGATGTTCATAGCGGTTGAACCGGCTTTCATGCTGGCTATCGCGCATGACAGCAACTTGTGGCAAGACGCATGGAAGAAAAACGTGTTGCTGGTCAGCCCCAGCACTTTGTTGTTCGTGCTTCGTACTGTGGCGCATTTGTGGCGACAGGAGCAGCAAAATCGCAACGCGCAGGAAATTGCCAGCCGGGGCGGGGAACTCTACGACAAACTGGTCGGTTTCGTGGATGATTTGGAAAACCTCGGCACAAAGCTGAAACAGGCGCAAACCACTTATGACGGTGCATACAATAAGTTTGTGGGGGGGCGGGGCAATGTGATCCGCCAGGCAGAAATGCTCAAGGAACTCGGCGTGAAGCCGACCAAGCATTTGTCGAAGAAACTGACGGATTCAGCTATTGATGAATTGCCCGACGACAGAATTGATTGAGCATCGTAAGCGGATAGTTCGCGGATCGCTTTTTGTTCCGACCAGTGTTGATCGGAATGATAAGATAATCGCCAATTATTTCTGTTAAGTCCTACGATGAAACTTGCAATCGCTCAAATCAACAGTGTGTTAGGCGATGTGGCGGGTAATGCCGCAAAAATTCTGCAATTTGCCGATCAGGCGAGACAGCAGGACGCAAAACTGCTGCTGACACCCGAACTCGGCCTGTGCGGTTACCCGCCCGAAGACTTGCTGCTGCGCGATGGTTTCTACAATGCCTGTGCCCGGACATTGAGCGACCTGGCCGGAAAAATTTCAGGCATCGCCGTCGTGGTCGGACATCCACACGAGCACGGCGGGAAACACTACAACGCCGCTTCGCTGCTCAGGGACGGGGTTGTTGCTGCGACCTATCTGAAACAGGAGCTGCCCAACTATTCGGTTTTCGACGAGGAGCGCTATTTTGATCACGGCAGCGAACCCTGCCTTTTCGAAATGGAAGGCATCCGTTTTGCGTTGAATATCTGTGCGGATGTATGGGAGCCCGAGTCTGCTCGGCAGGCTTGTGATGCCGGCGCACAGGTGCTGCTGGTGCTGAATGCCTCGCCGTATGCGATGGGCAAACTGGAATGGCGGCAACGTGTGATCCGCGAACGGGTCGCGGAAACCGGAATGCCGGTTATCTATGCGAACATGGTCGGCGGGCAGGATGAGCTGATATTCGACGGCGGATCATTCGCGATGGACCGCAACGGCGAGTTGACGGCGCAGTGCACCGTGATGGAAGAAGCATTGGCAATGCTGGAAATACACGGTGACCTGAGGCCTGCAGGTGAGATCATAGCCGGATCGGGTGAAGAGGCCGACGTCTACCGCGCGCTGTGTCTCGGCGTGCGCGACTACATCGGCAAGAACCGCTTTCCCGGGGTGGTGCTGGGGCTGTCGGGCGGAATCGATTCCGCATTGACCCTGGCGATCGCGGTCGATTCGCTTGGCGCGGACAAGGTCCGTGCGCTGATGTTGCCGTCGCAGTATACCGCGCAGATCAGCCTGGACGACTCGCGCGAGATGGTGGATATCCTGGGCGTGCATTATGACGAGATCCCCATCGAAGCGATGTTCCAGAGCTATCTGGTCGCGCTGAAATCCATATTCGCCGGGATGCCGGAGGATACCACCGAAGAAAATCTGCAGGCACGCATACGCGGCAACCTGCTGATGGCGCTGTCGAACAAATTCGGCTCGCTGGTGCTGACCACAGGAAACAAATCCGAAATGACGGTCGGCTATTCAACGCTCTACGGCGACATGGCCGGCGGCTTTGCAGTGCTGAAGGATGTCAGCAAAACGCTGGTATACCGGCTTGCACGGTACCGCAATTCGCTGGGACGGGTGATACCCGAGCGGATTATTTCGCGCCCGCCCAGTGCCGAATTGCGCGCGGACCAGACCGATCAGGACAGCCTCCCGCCCTATGACGTGCTGGACGCCATCATGGCCTGCTACGTCGAGCAGAATCTTCCGATTCCGGAAATCATCGCACGCGGCTATTCCGAAGCCGACGTGCGCCGGGTGGTGGGTCTGATCCGCATCAGCGAATACAAGCGCCGCCAGTCCGCGGTGGGAATACGCGTGACCGAGCGCAGTTACGGGAAGGACTGGCGCTACCCGATCACCGTGCGATATCAGGACAGTTATTAAGATATCCCGCTAATCTGATTTCTTTTCCCTGCCAGTTTTGGTACAATACCCCGCGTTTTGAGATGGGCTTCGAGCCCGTTTTTCTTTTGTGGGCCGTAAATTTATGGATGTGGTGAAGCTGGTCGAGACAACAGTGGCTGGTCTCGGCTATGAATTGGTGGATATTGAACGTTCCGGGCGCGGCCTGTTGCGGGTGTTCATCGACAAGCCTGACGGAATCTCGGTGGACGATTGCCAGGTTGTCAGCAACCAGCTGACACGGCTGTTCATGGTGGAGAACGTCGACTACGAGCGCCTTGAAGTGTCTTCGCCTGGATTGGACAGGCCGCTGAAGAAGGAAGCGGATTTTGCCAGGTTTTCCGGGGAAAAGGTTCAGCTCAGGCTGCGCATGCCGATGGAAGGACGAAAGAATTTTACCGGCATGATAGCCGGGGTAAACGAGGGAGTTTTGCAACTGGATGTGGATGGCAAGCCGATAGCCATCGAGTTGTCGAATCTGGACAAGGCGCGTTTGGTGCCGACCTTTTAGTTTTTTGAGATTGCTGATCCGAATCGGATTTCGGGGAGGCTTGCTGATAGCCGGAGAATGGTATGAGTCGTGAAATTTTGTTGTTGGTGGATGCTTTGTCCCGCGAAAAAAATGTGGACAAGGATGTGGTGTTCGAGTCGCTTGAATCGGCTCTGGCTTCTGCGACGAAAAAACGTTTCCCGGATGAAGCGGACGTGCGGGTGGAGATCGATCGCGAAACCGGAGACTATGAATCGTTCCGCCGCTGGGAAGTGATGGACGACGAAACCTTCGAGACCCCCGATTTGCATATCAAGCTGGAAGAGGCGCAAAAGCGCAATCCGGATATCCAGATCGGCGAATTTATCGAGGAGCCGCTTGAATCGATCGATTTCGGCCGTATCGGTGCGCAGGCCGCAAAGCAGGTTATTTTTCAGAAGATCCGTGATGCCGAACGCGAGCAGGTGCTGGCTGATTTCATGGAGCGCAAGGAGCATCTGGTTTCTGGCACCGTAAAGCGGCTGGAGCGCGGCAACGCGATCATCGAGTTTGGCAAGATCGAAGCCCTGCTGCCTCGCGACCAGATGATCGCCAAGGAAAACCTGCGTGTCGGGGACCGCATCAAGGCGCATCTTCTGCGCGTCGATCGCAGCGCGCGCGGTCCTCAGGTCATCCTTTCCCGCACCTCGCCGGAGTTGCTGGTCAAACTGTTCGAACTGGAAGTGCCGGAGATCGAGGAAAAGCTGCTGGAAATCGTCAGTGCCGCGCGCGATCCCGGTTCGCGCGCGAAGATCGCGGTCCTGTCGCACGATCCTCGCATCGACCCGATCGGCACCTGTGTCGGGATGCGCGGTTCGCGCGTCCAGGGCGTTACCAACGAGCTTGCCGGCGAACGCGTCGACATCATCCTGTGGTCGGAGGATTCGGCCACCTACGTGATCAATGCGCTCGCTCCGGCGGAGGTCAGCAGCATCGTCGTGGATGAAGAGCGGCACAGCATGGATGTGGTGGTCGAGGAAGAAAATCTGGCCCAGGCTATCGGGCGGGGCGGCCAGAACGTGCGACTGGCCAGTGAATTGACCGGCTGGGAACTGAATATCATGACGGTGGAGCAGTCCAGCGAAAAGCACAACGAAGAATTCTCGAATACCCGTGCGAAATTCATGGACAAGCTGGATGTGGATGAAGAGGTTGCAGACATCCTGGTTCAGGAGGGATTCAGCACGCTGGAAGAGGTTGCGTATGTGCCGCTGGAAGAAATGCTGGAAATCGAATCTTTCGATGAGGCTACCGTAAACGAGTTGCGCAGCCGTGCACGCAATGCATTGTTGACCGCTGCGATCGCAAGCGAAGAAAAGGTGGAACACGGCATCGAGGACTTGCTCAAACTGGAGGGCATGGATGAATCTACTGCCCGTACCCTGGCGGCCAAGGGAGTGGAGACTCAAGAGCAATTGGCTGACCTGGATGTGGATGAGTTGGTAGAGTTGTCCGGTATGGACAGCGAACGCGCCAACACTTTGATTATGACGGCACGCGCCCCCTGGTTTGTGTAACAGCGCGTATAGAGGAAAGTAATGGCAAAATTAAACGTAGCGCAATTTGCGACTGAACTGGGATTGCCGGTTGCCTTGCTGCTTGAACAGCTGAAGGCTGCCGGGATTTCCAAGGATGAAGAGTCCAGCCCGTTGACCGAAAAGGACAAGGCGAAATTGCTGGAGCATTTGCGTCAAGCGCATGGCGCCGAAAAGCCCGCCAAGAAGATCACCCTGATCCGTCGTGAAACGACCGAAATCAAGAAGGCTGACAGTTCGGGGCGCGCGCGCACGATACAAGTTGAAGTGCGCAAGCGCCGCGTGGTCGCGCCGACCTCAGCCGCCGAACCGGTTGCACCGACTGCCACTGCAGAAGCGGTGGCGGCACCTAAGAAGGCCAAGAGCGCCAAGGTTTTGAATGAGCAGGAGCTGGCAACGCGCGAAGAGGAGGCGCGACTGCAAGCAGAATTGGCAACGCGCCAGGCTGCCGAAGTTCAAGCCAAACAGGAGCGCAGCAAACGCAAGGCCACCAAGAAGGTGGCTGAGCCTGAGCCTGCCGCAGAAGAGAAAAAGGCCGAAGAAATCGCGCCTGCCGCGGCGGCCCCGGCCGTTAATCTGGCTGAAGGAACCTTGCACAAACCGACGCCGAAACCCGGCGACAAGATTGCCAAGCCGAGCAAGAAACCCAAGCCAGAATCCAAGACCAGTCCGTGGGACGAAAAGGGGCACAAGAAGCGTACCCCGGCCAAGACCGGCGAGAAGCCCGGTATCTGGACCTCTCCGGTGCGCGCACCGCGCCACGACAGACATGCCAAGCACGCGGCCGAACCCGAACATGCATTCTCGATGCCGACCGAACCGATTGTGCATGAAGTTGCAGTTCCCGAAACGATCACCGTCGCTGAATTGGCGCAAAAGATGTCGATCAAGGCTTCCGAAATTATCAAGGCATTGATGAAAATGGGTTCGATGGTAACCATCAACCAGGTGCTCGACCAGGAAACAGCAATGATCGTGGTGGAGGAAATGGGGCACATCGCCAAGGCGGCCAAACTCGACGATCCGGATGCCTATTTGATGGATGCTGAAGAGCATCATGATGTGGTTATGGAGTCGCGTGCCCCGGTCGTCACGGTAATGGGCCACGTGGATCACGGCAAGACTTCGCTGCTCGATTACATACGCCGCACCCGTGTCGCAACAGGTGAGGCAGGCGGGATCACCCAGCACATCGGTGCGTATCACGTCGATACTCCGCGCGGTATGGTCACATTCCTTGATACGCCGGGCCACGAGGCATTTACCGCGATGCGCGCCCGTGGCGCCAAAGCAACCGACATCGTGATTCTGGTGGTGGCTGCAGACGACGGTGTGATGCCGCAAACCAGGGAAGCCATTGCGCATGCCAAGGCCGCCGAGGTTCCGCTGGTAGTGGCGATAACCAAGGTCGACAAGCCTGATGCAAACGTCGAGAAGGTCAAACAGGAACTGGCCGCCGAGGGCGTCACGCCGGAAGACTGGGGCGGCGATTCGATGTTCGTGGAGGTTTCATCCAAGACCGGGCAGGGCATAGACCAATTGCTCGAAGGGGTATTGCTGCAAGCCGAAGTGCTGGAACTGAAAGCTCCGCGCACTACGCATGCCAAGGGACTGGTGATCGAAGCGCGTCTGGACAAGGGCAAGGGGCCGGTCGCTACCGTACTGATACAGTCCGGCACGATGAAGCGCGGCGATGCGGTACTGGTCGGTTCGGTGTTCGGCCGGGTGCGCGCGATGCTGGATGAAACCGGCAAGACAATTACCGAGGCAGGCCCGTCCATCCCTGTAGAGATACAAGGCTTGTCCGAAGTGCCTGTCGCCGGTGAAGAATTGATGGTGCTGGCCGATGAAAAACGCGCCCGTGAAATTGCCCAGTTCCGCCAGGGCAAGTATCGCGGCGTGAAACTTGCCAAACAGCAGGCCGCCAAGCTGGAAAACATGTTTGAACATATGGCCGAAGGTGAAGTGGGAATTCTGTCTTTGATTGTGAAATCAGACGTGCAGGGTTCGGCAGAGGCGATTGAGCAGGCGCTGCAAAAACTTTCCACCAACGAAGTCAAGGTCAATCTGATCCACGGCGGCGTGGGGGCGATTACCGAGTCCGATGTCAATCTGGCGTTGGCCTCCAAGGCGATCATCATCGGCTTCAACACGCGTGCCGATGCGGCTGCGCGCAAGCTTGCCGAATCCTCCGGTGTGGACATCCGCTACTACAACATCATCTACGCAATGGTGGATGAGATCAGGGCGGCACTGTCCGGCATGCTGGCCCCAGAGAAACGCGAAAGCATCATGGGCACGGTCGAAGTGCGCCAGGTATTCACCGTTTCCAAGATAGGTACGATCGCCGGCTGTATGGTGCTGGATGGCGTTATCAGACGCGGAGCAAAGGTGCGAGTGATGCGCGGCGGCGAGGTGATACACGATGGCGAACTGGATTCGCTGAAGCGATTCAAGGATGACGTGAAGGAAGTCAAAGCCAATTTCGAATGCGGATTGTCGGTAAAGAATTTCAATGATCTGGTTGTCGGCGACAAGCTCGAGGCCTACGAAATCGTCGAGGTCGCGCGCGCCCTGTAGGCGCATTTGACAGCCATGGCCAACTTCACCAGAACCGATCGAATTGCCCAGCAAATCCAGCGCGAGATAGCCGAACTGATCCGCCTGCAGATCAACGATCCGCGCGTGCGCCTGGTAACCATCACCGGCGTGGAAGTGGCGGCCGATTATTCTCATGCGAAGATATTTTTCACCCGCCTGGATGGCAAGCATGAGGAAGCGCAGCATGGCCTTGATCACGCCAGCGGCTTTTTGCGCAGCCAGTTGGCGCACAGCCTCAAGCTGCGCGTGATGCCTCAGTTGCATTTCGTTTACGATGAATCTGTAGAACGCGGCAGCCATCTAACGCAACTCATCGACGAAGCGATTGCCAGCGACAAACTGCATCCCGATAACTCATAAATTCTCATGGCACGAACTTATCGTTCGTTAGACGGTGTGCTGTTGTTCGACAAGCCGCTGGAATTAAGCTCTAACACTGCTCTGCAAAAAGTCCGCCGCCTGTTTAAGGCCGAAAAGGCCGGGCACACCGGCACGCTCGACCCGCTCGCAACCGGACTTCTGCCGATCTGCTTCGGAGAAGCCACGAAATTCTCCAATGCCTTGCTTGATGCCGACAAGACCTATCGTGCCTTGTTGCGCCTGGGACAAACCACCACCACCGGCGATGCCGAAGGTGAGATCACGGCACAGTGCCCGGTTAATGTCGGACAGGCAGAAGCCGAAGCAGTGCTGGACCGGTTTCGCGGTGAAATCAGGCAACTTCCGCCGATGCACAGCGCGCTCAAACACCATGGCAAGCCACTTTACGAATATATCCGCAAAGGCGAAACCATAGAACGCGAACTGCGTGATGTGGTGATACACGAACTGCTGCTGAATTCCTTTTCCGGCAGCGAAATGGACATCACCGTGCGATGCAGCAAGGGAACTTATATCCGCACGCTCGCCGAGGACATCGGGGCGGCGCTAGGCTGCGGCGCTCACCTGATCGGGCTGCGCCGAACTGCGATCGCGCATTTTGACCTGAAGAATGCACATACTCTGACGGAACTTGAGGCGATGGAAGATACCGAGCGCGATGACTGCATCCTGCCGCTGCAAAGCCTGATGCCCGATATGCCCAGGCTGGAACTGGATGCGGTGCAGGTTCAGCGCCTGGCTCAGGGACAGAGGCTGGGGCTGGAAACCGGGCTTCCGGATGGCAGGGTCAGCTTGCTGGGTCCGGCGGGTTTCATCGGTGTGGGACTGCTTCAGGGCCGCCGCCTTGCCCCGGAAAGACTGCTTTCCGCAGTGGCAAAGCAGGCCGCACAGGCCATTTCCAGGGCAAATATTGGGGTTGAGTAACACCCCCGTTAAGGGGTAGAATGCTGCACTTTTTTCAGGAGAACTAATGTAATGGCAATTACCGCCGCGCAGAAAGCGCAAATCGTAACTGACTATCAACGCGCGAAGAGCGACACTGGATCCCCGGAGGTACAGGTGGCGCTGATTACGGCGCGTATTACCTATCTGACCGAACATTTCAAGGAAAATGTGAAAGACCACCACTCACGCCGAGGATTGCTGCGCCTGGTAAGCCGCCGCCGCAAACTGCTCGATTACCTGAAGCGCACCAACGACGAGAGCTATCGGAAGTTGATCCAGCGCCTGGAAATCCGTAAATAAGAATTTGCATACAGCGGGTCGCGTCAGCGGCCCGCGTTGTTTTGTATTGTCACAAAGAGTGCCGTGACAGAACGGCATGCCACGTTTAGAGAGGTTTATCTTGAGTCATTATAAAAAAACATTCGCATACGGTAATCATCAGCTCACGCTGGAAACCGGCGAAATCGCGCGTCAGGCCAGCGGTGCCGTGATGGTCAGTCTGGATGACACCGTGGTGCTGGTCACCGTGGTCGGCAAAAAGGATGCCAAGCCCGAGCAGGATTTTTTCCCGCTGACTGTGGATTACCAGGAACGTACTTATGCAGCAGGCAAGATTCCCGGCGGATTTTTCAAACGTGAAGGCCGCCCCAGCGAAAAGGAAATCCTGACCTCTCGCCTGATCGACCGTCCGTTGCGCCCGCTGTTCCCGGAAAGCTTCTACAACGAAGTGCAGATTGTCGCGACGGTTATGTCTTCCGATGAGGAAATCGACTCGGATATTCCTTCGATGATAGGCGCCTCCGCCGCACTGGCCCTGTCCGGGGTTCCGTTCGACGGCCCGATCGGCGCAGCCCGGGTAGGCTATGCGAATGGACAGTACCTGCTGAATCCGACAGCCACCGAACTGCAGACTTCGCAACTGAATCTGGTAGTGGCGGGCACCGAGCGCGCCGTGCTGATGGTCGAATCCGAAGCGGATCAGCTGCCGGAAGACGTGATGCTGGGTGCGGTGATGTTCGGACATGAACAGATGCAGGTCGTGATTCAGGCGATCAACGAAATGGCCGATGCAGTTGGCGCCGATGCATGGGATTGGACTCCGCCGGCCAAGGACGAAGACCTGATTGCACAGATAGCCAGTCTCGCTGAAGGCGATCTGGGCAAGGCATACGCGATACGCTCCAAGCAGGCGCGCACCGATGCGGTTGCCGCCGTTCACGACAAGGTGATGGCGGCTTTGCCGGCCGAGGTGGTTGCCAGCCAGAAGAACCATATCAATGACCTGTTCAGCGCGCTGGAAGCGAAAATCGTGCGTGGTCAGATACTCAGCGGAGAACCGCGCATCGATGGCCGAGACACGCGCACAGTGCGTCCGATCACGATCCGCAACGGCGTGCTGCCGCGTACCCATGGCTCAACCCTGTTCACCCGCGGCGAAACGCAGGCAATCGTTGTTGCGACCCTTGGCAGCATGCGCGATTCGCAGAAAATTGACGCGCTGCAGGGCGAATACAGCGACCGCTTCATGCTGCATTACAACTTCCCGCCGTATTCCACCGGCGAGACCGGGCGCGTGGGAACCCCGAAACGCCGCGAGATCGGCCATGGCCGCCTGGCCAAGCGCGCGCTGGTTGCGGTACTGCCGAGCGAGGAAGATTTCGGCTATGCGATGCGCGTGGTATCGGAAATCACCGAGTCCAACGGCTCCAGCTCGATGGCATCGGTGTGCGGCGGGTGCCTGTCCCTGCTGGATGCCGGCGTGCCGCTGAAAGCCCATGTGGCAGGTATCGCGATGGGCCTGATCAAGGAAGGCAACCGCTTCGCTGTGCTGACCGATATCCTCGGGGATGAAGATCATCTGGGCGATATGGATTTCAAGGTCGCCGGCAGCGAAACCGGCGTGACCGCTTTGCAGATGGACATCAAGATCAACGGTATCACGCGCGACATCATGCATGCTGCGCTGACACAGGCCCGCGAAGGGCGCATGCACATTCTTGGCTTGATGAAGCAGTCCATGCCTAATGCGCGTACCGAGGTTTCAGAGTTCGCGCCGCGCATGATCAAGTTGAAGATCAATCCGGAAAAAATCCGCGACGTGATCGGCAAGGGCGGTGCGGTGATTCGCGCCTTGACCGAAGAAACCGGCACCACGATCGATATCGATGAGTCCGGCAACGTGACGATCTCCTGTGTAAGCGGCGAGGCGGGCGAACTGGCCAGGAAACGCATCGAAGACATTGTCGCCGATGTGGAAGTGGGCAAGGTATACGAAGGCCCGGTGGTCAAGCTGCTTGATTTTGGCGCGCTGGTAAACGTGTTGCCGGGGAAGGACGGGCTGCTGCATATTTCACAGATTGCGCACGAACGTGTGGCAAGCGTTACCGACCATCTCAAGGAAGGCCAGGTCGTGCGTGTGAAGGTACTTGAAGTCGACGACAAGGGACGCATGAAGCTGAGCATGAAGGCGCTTCTTGATGCGCCGGCGGCCGCTTCTGCCGCCGAGTAAACAAGCCGGTACATCAAAAAGCCCCGCCGATTCGGCGGGGCTTTTTATCTGGTACAGACAGAAATGAACAAATGGTCAGCCTGCACCGGAACAAGCGTCGAGAATGCTATTTCGCCACTTGTTTTTCGCGTATCTCATCGAGAGTCTTGCAGTCGATGCACAGCGTGGCAGTCGGCCTGGCTTCGAGCCGATTCAGGCCGATTTCGACGCCGCAATTTTCGCAATAGCCGTATTCGCCGCTATCGATCTTTGCAAGCATTTCATTGATCTTCTTTATTAATTTCCTTTCTCGGTCACGGTTCCGCAATTCCAGACCCATATCGGATTCCTGCGTTGCGCGGTCGTTGGGGTCGGCAAATACGGTAGCCTCGTCCTGCATGGTATGTACGGTGCGATCGATGTCCTTGCCAAGTCCAGCCTTGATTTCATTCATGATCTTGCGGAAATGTTCAAGCTGCTTCGGGTTCATGTATGCCTCGCCTTTTTTGGGTTTGTAGGGCGCGACGGGTTTTTGTGGCTGTACCTGCATTGCACTTCTCCATACGGGAAAAAACAAAAACGATTAAATACCAGAAAGCGGGTTTCAGGGCAACTAAATTAGCGCTTTCCCAGCAACAGGAACAGACTGGGACGCTTGTTCAGCATCGGCAAAGGACGTGACTTCCACTGCGAGATTGCATGCGTGCGGATTTCCTCACCGGGCAGCGTAATGTCGGTTGCAACGCATAGCTGGGTATCCGGACGGCACTGCGCAAGCAGGGCGCCCAGCAACCTGTCGTTCCGGTATGGTGTTTCGATGAAAATCTGGGTCTGGTTGCGCCTTATGGACTCGGCTTCCAGCGTTGAAATCGAGTTTCTTCTGTCCGCTTCCGCAATCGGCAGATAACCATGGAAGGCAAAGCATTGGCCATTCAGGCCGGAAGCCATCAGCGCCAGTAAAATCGAGGAGGGGCCGACCAGCGGAACGACGCGGATGCCTCTACGGTGCGCCAGATTGACCAGATCCGCACCCGGATCGGCGATCCCCGGGCAACCCGCCTCCGAAATGATCCCGACATCCTGGCCGGCCTGCAACGGGGCCAGCATTCCGGACAACTCATCGGCACCGGTGTGTTCGTTCAGCGTCGCAAAGTGCAATGCCTGAATCGGCTGTTCGGGCTTGAGCGCCGCGAGGAAGCGCCGTGCGGTCTTCGGCTGTTCCACCACAAAATGCTGCAGCTTGCACGCCACGCCGATAACGTGCTGCGGCAGCACCTGTTCGGCCGGAGTATCACCCAGTGTGCAGGGAATCAGGTACAGCGTGCCTGTTTTATTTGCCATCTCGGAACAATTGCACGTTTTCGCGTTTCAGCATTTCTACCAGCAGGATCAGTGGCAGACCGACCAGCGCATTCGGATCATCGCCAGCCATCCGGCTGATCAGTGCAATGCCAAGCCCTTCGGTCTTTGCGCTGCCGGCACAGTGGTAGGGCTGTTCCCTGAGCAGGTAGTTTTCGATTTCTTCGTCGTCAAGCTGGCGAAGGGTCACAAAATTTTCCGCCACTTCGGTCTGCATATGGCCGGTTTTGCTGTTCAGCAGCGTCAGCGCTGTATAAAAGTGCGTGGTCTTGCCGCGCATCGCGCGGAGCTGCTTGACTGCGTTGTCATGGGTAAGCGGTTTGCCGAGCTGGCTGCCTTCCAGAAGGGCGACCTGGTCGGAACCGATGATAAGCGCATCGGGGTATTTGCCGGCCACTGCCCGAGCCTTGACCTCGGCCAGCCTGACCGAGGTTGCGCGGGCGGATTCTTGCGGCAACGGCGTTTCATCCACATCCGGGGCAATGGTCTCGAACGGAAGATTGAGCCGTTTGAGCAGTTCTTTTCGGTAGACTGAACTTGATGCAAGGACAAGCAACTGAGAATTCAAAGATATTCCTTGGGATTTTTGACAGGAAGCGGCGAAAAATATATCATGCGCGCCTCATGTATGCACGGCCTTTCATCGACAGCCTTGATTTTGCCGCCAACCGGCGTGAAATCAGCGGCGAAATAGCGATAGCCGAATTGCTGCGATTGCAGGATATGCTGGAAACTTCCCAGGGAGTCCTGCAATACACAGTGCAAGGCGGCGTGGACAAGCAAGGCATTCCCTTCCTGGATGTGGGTGTTGCAGGCCAATGCAGGTTGCGCTGCCAGCGATGTCTGGAAGGGTTCGATTTTCCGGTGCGGCTTGATACGCGCTTGCAGTTGCGCGATCAGTCCGGCCTGGATGAGCTGGACAGCGATGCTGCCGGCGCTGCCGAAGAGGAGTTTGACAGCATTCTGGCGGATCAGCATCTGAATGTGCTTGATTTGCTGGAAGAAGAGATTTTGTTAAGCCTGCCGATTGCACCCAAACATGCGTTGGGGACCTGTCAGGCGACAGATGGCAAAGATTTGCAGGGGAACGTAAAAAATCCTTTTGCAGTTTTGGCGGAATTGAAGCGTAATTAAACAGTTTACTAGGAGTCGTTATCATGGCAGTACAACAGAACAAGAAATCCCCGTCCAAGCGCGGCATGCACCGTGCACATGATTTTCTGGCCGGCCCGGCAACCGCAATCGAGCCAACCACTGGCGAGACCCACTTGCGCCACCATATCAGCCCGACCGGTTTTTACCGCGGCAAGAAGGTAGTCAAGACCAAGGGCGAATAAACCTGCAGGCAGCGCAGCCGATCTTGCGTGATCGGCTGCGTTTTCTTTTTGTCAGCCTTGTCGAGGATCGTTTAGTGGATGTCACATTAGCTATAGATGCGATGGGAGGCGACCACGGCACGACGGTCACCATCCCCGCTGCAGTCGAGTATCTGAAGCAGTTCCCCAACGATACCATTGTCCTGGTCGGGATTCCCGATACCATCGAAGCCGAATTGCGCGCGCTGGGCATGGATACCGGGGTGCACCTTCGCATTCATTCGGCCAGCGAAGTGGTGGGCATGGATGAACAGCCGCAATCCGCATTGCGCGGCAAGAAGGATTCATCGATGCGAGTCAGCATCAACATGGTGAAAAGCGGCGAAGCGCTGGCGTGCGTCAGCGCAGGCAACACCGGTGCACTGATGGCGACGGCCCGTTATGTGCTGAAAACCATACCGGGCATCGACAGGCCGGCGATTGCATCCTATTTGCCGACCATGAACGGCCAGGTCTGCGTGCTCGACCTTGGCGCCAATACCGATTGCAACGCCGAGCACCTGCTTCAGTTCGCGTTGATGGGCTCCACACTGGTAACCGCATTGCAGCACAAGCCCAATCCGTCCGTTGGTCTGCTCAATATCGGCAGCGAAGACATCAAGGGCAACGAAGTGGTCAAGCAGGCCGCCGAGCTGCTGCGTGCCAGCGATCTGAACTTCTACGGCAATGTCGAGGGTAACGACATCTTCAAGGGCACCACCGATGTGGTGGTGTGCGATGGTTTCGTCGGCAACGTCGCCCTGAAGACCACCGAGGGACTGGCGCAGATGCTGGGCGGATTCCTGCGCGAGGAATTCGGCAGGAATCTGTTTTCCAAACTGGCTGCGCTGATCGCGTTGCCGGTGCTCAACGCGTTCAAACGCAGGGTGGATCATCGCCGCTACAACGGCGCAAGCCTGCTGGGACTCAAGGGTATCGTCGTGAAGAGTCACGGATCGGCAGACATTTTGGCTTTTCGCTGCGCCATCGAACGAGCCGCCGAAGAAGTGCGCGGAGGCATGCTCCAGCATATCAGCGAGCATATTGAGGCCTGGCACAATATCAATCAGCAAAAAGCTGCGGAGGTTTCCTGATGTATTCAAAAATCATCGGTACTGGAAGTTATTTGCCGGCGAAGACGCTGACCAATTTCGACCTTGAAAAGATCGTGGATACATCTCACGACTGGATCGTTTCACGCAGCGGCATAGTCGAGCGGCATATTGCGGCAGACAACGAACTGACCAGCGACCTAGCCTTGCAGGCCAGCCTGAAGGCAATTGAGGCAGCGGGTATCGGCAGCGACCAGATCGACCTGGTGGTGGTGGCGACCACGACACCCGACCAGGTTTTCCCGAGCACCGCCTGCATACTGCAGGACAAACTCGGAATCAGGAATGACTGCGCCGCGTTCGACATGCAGGCCGTTTGCGGAGGATTCGTCTATGCGATGAACACCGCCGACCTGTACATACGAAGCGGCCAGGCCAAAACCGCGCTGGTGGTCGGGGCTGAGGTGATGTCACGCATTATGGACTGGAACGACCGCACCACCTGCGTACTGTTCGGCGACGGGGCCGGAGCGGTCGTGCTGCAGGCCTCCGAGTCGCCCGGCATTGTTGCGAGCAAGCTGCACGCCGATGGCAGTCATCATGGAATGTTGAAGGCTGAAGGAAATATACGTGGTGGCGTGGTGCAGGGTGATCCATTCATCAAAATGGAAGGCCAGGCAGTATTCAAGTTTGCGGTGAAGGTGCTTAGCTCTGTGGTCGATGAGGTGCTTGAGGAGAACCACTTGCAGGGCTCCGATGTCGACTGGCTGGTACCGCACCAGGCCAACATCCGCATCATGGAAGCGACTGCAAAGAAGCTTGGCCTGAGCATGGATAATGTTATCGTCACGGTCGCGACGCACGGGAATACCTCTGCCGCTTCGATACCATTGGCACTGGATACCGCTGTCAGGGATGGGCGCATCAAGACAGGGCAAAACATCATACTGGAAGCCGTGGGTGGCGGATTTACCTGGGGTGCCGTGCTGATCAAGTGGTAACACAGTCCGCGCACCGAATCAGGGACGCATTTCGTCATTTCGCAGCTAATCTCCGTCTGACCAACGCCAGTCGCGTTGTGCAAGGGACATAAGTTTAAAATCAACCAGAAACCCGGATTGTATTGACATGAAAAAATTTGCATTTGTATTTCCAGGCCAGGGATCGCAGTCGCGCGGCATGATGAACGGTTACGCCGATTTTCCGGAGGTACGCAATACGTTCGACGAAGCTTCGGAGGTGCTGGGGCAGGACCTATGGCAACTGGTAGAGGAAGGAAGCGATGCTGACCTGGCCGCCACCGTGAATACCCAGCCCGTGATGATGACCGCCGGGATCGCGGTATTCCGTGCCTGGCAAGCCCGGCATGGCGCAGTTCCCTCCATCCTCGCAGGGCATAGCCTGGGCGAATACACTGCGATGGTCGCATCGGGTGCTTTGAGTTTTGCGGATGCGTTGCCGCTGGTGCGATACCGTGCGCAGTGCATGCAGCAGGCTGTTCCGGAAGGGGTCGGCGGTATCGCCGCAATACTCGGGCTGGATGACGATGCGGTGCGTGCCGTTTGCACAGAGGGCGCGCAGGGCGAAGTGCTGGAAGCCGTGAATTACAATTCACCCGGGCAGGTGGTTATCGCCGGCAATCGCTCCGCAGTTGAACGCGGCATGGAACTGGCCAAGGCCAGGGGTGCAAAGCGCGCGATCATGCTGCCGATGAGCGTGCCGTCGCATTGCCGATTGATGAATGGTGCAGCTCAGCAATTGGGCGAATATCTGAAAAATATCAAAATGCAGAGTCCGGTCATTCCGGTGCTGCAAAATGCCGATGTAAAAAGCTATGCGGATGAGGCTGCAATCAAGGACGCACTGGTACGACAGCTTTATTCCCCGGTGCGCTGGGTGGAAACCGTGCTGGAATTCGGCAAGCTGGGCGTCACCCATAATGTCGAATGCGCGCCGGGCAAGGTGCTTGCAGGATTGAACAAGCGCATCACTCCCGACCAGCAGGCCCTCTCCATGCACGACGGAGCCGCGCTGCTTCAGGTTTTGGATACACTCGCATAAGGATGCAGATATGACACTGTCAGGACAAATCGCACTCGTCACCGGAGCCAGTCGGGGTATCGGCCAGGCCATCGCGCTGGAACTCGGCAATCAGGGCGCAACCGTAATAGGCACGGCTACCAGCGAAGCCGGTGCGGTGGCGATCAGTGCCTACCTGGAGGCTGCACGGATCAAGGGGGCGGGCATGACATTGAACGTCAATGACCATGCCCAGACCGAACAGGTCCTCGCCGAATTGCGCAAGCAGTTCGGCGAAATCACGATATTGGTGAACAACGCAGGCATCACCCGCGACAATCTGCTGGCACGCATGACTGACGAAGAATGGGACGATGTGCTGGCGACCAATCTGAAATCGGTATTCAGGCTAAGCCGCGCCGTGCTGCGCGCGATGATGAAGGCCAGAGGCGGGCGCATCATCAGCATTTCCTCGGTGGTTGGCAGCATGGGCAATGCAGGACAGTCCAATTATGCCGCCTCCAAGGCTGGCATGGTCGGCTTCACCAAGTCACTTGCGCAGGAAATCGGCAGCCGTAACATCACCGTGAACTGCGTTGCGCCCGGATTCATCGATACCGACATGACACATGCGCTGGGTGAAGAGCAACGCAACAAACTGGTCGAGCAGGTGCCGCTGAAGCGGCTCGGTCAACCTGCCGATATTGCAGCGGCTGTGGCGTTTCTGGCAGGTCCGGGAGCGGCCTACATCACCGGTGTGACCCTGCACGTGAATGGCGGAATGTATATGGAGTAGGCCGTTTCCGGCGGGGCATACATGCCATTCCGCCGTGGAAGCTGAAAAAAAACAGGCGTAGCTGTTATCATGGCGTGCCCAGACCTTTAAATTAACAGGATTACATATGGCCAGAACAAATTACTCATACGAAAAACGTCAGAAAGAGCTCGCCAAGAAAAAGAAGCAGGAGGAGAAACGTCTACGGAAAATGGCCCCGCAAGGTGAGCAGCCAGAAAACGACCAACCCCGGCCGGCCGAAGAAGAAGTACCCGGCAGTTGAGATTGGGTAAATGCAAGCGATCAGGGTGTCTTTTGCATGGCCTCTGGTCTACCCGTAAACGAACACAAGTAGTTTGGACTTTTTCGCAAATTTGATACAATGCCGCTGTTTTTTTGAACTTTAATCAGGGTGGGAGAGTTAAGATGTCTATTGAACAACGCGTTAAAAAGATCGT